>PLXD01000135.1 GCA_003151295.1 Chitinophagaceae bacterium
AAGATGGACATCATTTTAATCTTATATGCACAGATGCGGACCGGTGGGAAGAGCGGATTTAGAAAATTAATGGTTTTGTTTAGGTTTCTGTTATCCTCCTGCTTAGCTATGGATCAATGGATCTATGGATGATGGTTGTCATGTGAATCAGTCATGTTTGCAAAACGATAAGCGATGAAGTGTATTCTCTTTCTGATAGCGGCAGTAGGTTTTTTTCCAGCGGTGCGGGCCCAGCTTTCTTATGGCATCAAAGCCGGATTGAATTTTTCCACCGAGTCGGTAGGCAGTAATGATTATAGTACGAGCGCCCAGACGGGGTTTAATGGAGGGATCTTTGCGAGATGGCTGTTTGTCCCTTCCTTTGCGGCCCGGGTTGAAGTATTCTATTCGGGTGAAGGGACCCGGGAGGAATATAAGCCTACCGGGACCGAGGGGAACATCAACAGGGGTTTCTTACGGGTCCCGGTACTCGTTCAATATAATATCGGGGCGGGGATTTATGCCGAAACGGGACCGCAGGTCGGGTTCCTGCTTTCTTCAAAAGAAAAGTTTGACGGCATGGTCACCAACATAAAGCAGTATTATTCCGCGGTAAATCTCGGCTGGTGTTTCGGGATCGGTTATCGACTGGATGGGTTGGTGAAGGGACTTGAAGTGAATGCAAGATATGCTCCCGGTCTTACCAGGCTGAATAAAGAAGATATAGCGGGAAAAAGTTTATCGTCGTCGGTGTTGAGTACCGGGTTGTTTTATACCATGCCATCCCGTTACAAATAGCTGCCGTGGATATTTACGGACATAATGGGTACAATTTTCCCACATGGATCACGGGTTGGAAAAAGAGGGCATAAGAGACCTCCCTGCCGGAGCGGAGTTGAAGCCATCATTTGAATGAAAAACATTGGCATACCGTTTGAAAATTTCTATATAGGTTTTTCATAGGATATTGGATTTTAGAAGGCCTGGATTTCTATCCGGGCCGATTTTTTATTATAGGGTGAAGTAAAGAGTTACATATTATAAGCTCCGTAATGGGCGGCGCCCAGCAGGGCCATCTTGTCATTGAGAACGACATAGACCGGCACCTGTTCCAGGAGTTGTTGCATGCGTCCATTGCTGACGAAATTTTTCACCCAGTCCCCTTGTTGTAACAGCGGTAAAATTTTGGGAGGGATGCCCCCGCCGATGAAAAGCCCTCCTGTCGCCTTGAGCTTGAGCACCAGGCTGGCGGCTTCGATGGCCAGGTAGCGTGAGAAAAGATCCATGGCTTCTCTGCAGGCGGGATCCTCATGTTGTAATGCCGCTTCGCTGATCACGGAAGCCGGATCTTCTTCCTGCATACGTTTGCTGAGCCATTCCGGTACGGTCTCCTTACGGACTTCTATCAGGAAGTGGTAGATCGACTTGATGCCCATTCCAGAGACCAGCCTTTCCCAACTAACATGACCAAACTGCTGCTGCAGGTAACGATAGATGGCTATATCGTCTTCTCCTGGGGGGGCAAAGTCACTATGCCCTCCTTCGGTAGCAAAAGGATGATAACGCTGGTTGTCCCAGAACAGTCCCGCCTCTCCCAGTCCGGTACCGGGAGCGATAATGGCCATATTGCCTTCGCCAACTATATCTCCTTCTTTCAGTCCCCGCCCTTCCGACAGGGTCGCGAGTTCCTCTTTTTCCAGTCCCGCAAGCCCATAGGCGGTTGCTTCCAGGTCGTTGATAAAGCAGACCGGTGTTTTCAGGTCCCGGCTCATGGCTTCGCTGTCGAGATGCCAGGAGAGGTTGGTCAGGGTGCTTGTCCCATGCAATACGGGACCGGCTATCGCCGCACAGATCCGGTCCGGCAGGTCTTGTCCGCAAAAATCAAGGATGATATCTGAGAGGGAATGATAATCTTTGGATGCGTATTTTTTTTCCTTCAATACCGAGAGGCCCTGGGCGTCGCTACGGTATAGGGCCATATTCGTCTTTGTTCCTCCCGTGTCTCCTGCAAGGATGGTCACCGCTTTTTCGCTGCCAACCTCTTTATTGAACGCTATCGGTACGATTGGTGGTTTTGCCATGCTCAGTGTTTTAAAAGCCTGCCTTTGGAAGCCTCGTTTATTAAAATTCCGTGATGCTGAAATTTTCCGGTTTGCAAAGTTACATGTTGCGGCGATATTGACCGCCAACTTCATAAAGGGCATGCGTGATTTGTCCCAGGCTGCAGTATTTCACCGTTTCCATCAGTTCGGCAAACAGGTTGCCATTGCTGACGGCCGCTTCTTTCAGGCGTGTGAGCATGGGGCCGGCTTTGCCTTCGTTGTGTTTATGGAAGGCAAGCAGGTTCCGGATCTGTAGCTGTTTTTCTTCCGTCGTGCTCCGGATCACCTCTCCCGGCAGGATCGTCGGCGACCCCTTTCTATTCAGGAAAGTATTGACGCCAACGATCGGTAATTCACCGTTGTGCTTAAGACTCTCATAATACAGGCTTTCTTCCTGTATCTTATTGCGTTGATACATGCGTTCCATCGCACCCAGCACGCCTCCACGGTCCGACAGACGGTCGAACTCCGCCATGACGGCTGCTTCGACCAGGTCCGTAAGCTCTTCCACGGCAAAGCTGCCTTGTATAAAATTTTCCGTCCTGGCGCTTCCCAACTCCCGGTTGATGATCAACTGGATCGCCATGGCCCGTCTCACGCTCTCTTCGGTGGGCGTCGTTATCGCTTCGTCATAGGCGTTCGTATGTAAGGAGTTGCAATTGTCATAAATAGCGTATAGGGCCTGCAGCGTAGTACGAATATCATTAAAATCGATCTCCTGTGCATGCAGGCTCCGCCCACTGGTCTGGATATGGTATTTTAGTTTTTGCGAACGACTATTGCCCCTGTATTTATCCTTGATAGCCTTGGCCCAGATCCGCCTGGCGACCCGGCCGATCACGCTATACTCGGGGTCCATTCCGTTGCTGAAGAAAAAGGACAGGTTGGGTGCAAAGTCATCGATGGCCATGCCCCGGCTGAGATAATATTCCACGTAGGTAAAACCGTTAGCGAGCGTAAAGGCCAGTTGGGTGATGGGATTGGCGCCTGCTTCGGCGATATGATAGCCGCTGATGGAGACGCTGTAGAAGTTTTGTATCTGTCGGTCTATAAAATAAGCCTGTGTATCACCCATCAGCCTGAGTGCAAACTCCGTGCTGAAGATGCAGGTATTCTGGGCCTGGTCCTCTTTTAAGATGTCGGCCTGGACTGTTCCTCTGACCTGTGAAAGGGCGGCGGCGCGTATTCGTTCATACTCTGCGGCGGGAAGCACTTCCTTTCCGCTTACGCCCAGTAAGCGTAACCCCAGACCATTATTCCCCTCCGGCAGGTTTCCGTCATCGGTATAGACTGGTCTTTCCGCATTCCTGAATTTCTCATCGATCACGCCGTTCACGGCTTCCCATCTGCTATTTGCGGTGATCCATTTCTCGCATTGCTGATCGATCGCCGCGTTCATGAAAAATGCAAGCAGGATCGGCGCGGGTCCGTTGATGGTCATGCTTACCGAGGTCCCGGGGTCGCAAAGATCGAAACCGCTGTAAAGCTTTTTGGCGTCGTCCATGGTGGCAATGCTTACGCCTGCATTTCCTATCTTCCCATAGATATCCGGTCGGGGCGCGGGGTCTTCGCCATATAGGGTCACGGAATCGAAAGCCGTGCTCAGCCTTTTGGCAGGCTGGCCGAAAGAGACATAATGAAATCGTTTATTGGTCCTTTCGGGTCCGCCTTCGCCGGCGAACATCCGGGTCGGGTCTTCTCCGGCGCGTTTTAAAGGGAAGACCCCTGCGGTAAAAGGAAATTTGCCTGGAAAATTTTCTTGTAACCGCCAACGCAGTATATCGCCCCAGTCACGGAAGCCCGGCACGGCAATCCGGGGGATCTTCGTATGGGACAGGGATTCGCTGTATAATGGTTGTTGGATGACCCGTCCGCGTACTTCATAGTCGAGGGTTGCTGCCCGGTACGAATCTTTTACGGCCGGCCATTCCCGGATCAGTTTCGAGCAGACCGGGAGTAATTGTTTTTCATATTTTTCTTTCAGGCGGAGAAGCTCCCCGCGGGCGGTTCCGGCTATGGGCTCATTCCCGGTTTCGGTCTGCGAAGCAAGTTGCGATTCCTTTTCCTTTCCGGTATTCTTTGCCTGTAGCATTTCCAGGGCTCCCTCCAACCGGTAAAGGGCGGAGGCGATCTCCGCCTGCTGTTCAGCAAGCCGGTTATAATTCCTGACGGTATCAGTGATCTCGGATAAGTACCGGATCCTTGAAGGCGGGATGATCTGGGATTGGGAGGAGGTGTCCCGGGTATGCGCATGCAGGGGAAGTGCGCCAAACTGTATCCCCGTCTTTTTTTCAAGGACGGTCATCAGTTTTTCGAATAATTCATTCATGCCCGCGTCGTTGAACTGGGCGGCAATGGTGCCTGTTATGGGTAGTTCTCCATCTTTGGCATTCCAAAGGCCGTGGTTGCGCTTATATTGCTTGCGCACATCGTGGAGGGCGTCCTGCGCTCCGGCTTTGTCGAACTTGTTGACGGCGATCAGATCGGCGTAGTCCAGCATATTGATCTTCTCCAGCTGGGAGGCGGCTCCATATTCCGGGGTCATTACGTATAGGCTGATATCGCAGTGATTTAGGATCGAAGCGTCACTCTGCCCTACGCCCGCCGATTCGAGTATGATGAGATCATAGCCTGCCTGTTTACAGATATCGATGGCTTCCTGCACATGGCCGCTCAGGGCCCGGTCGCTTTCCCGGGTCGCGAGACTTCGCATATAAGCCCGGGGGCCGGAGATGGAATTCATCCGGATCCTGTCACCCAGTAAGGCACCGCCGGTTTTCCGCTTGGAGGGGTCCACCGAGATCACGGCTATCGTCTTATCCGGGAATGCGGCCAGATACCTCCTGACTATTTCATCCGTCACGGAAGATTTGCCCGCGCCGCCGGTACCGGTGATGCCGACGACCGGATGGGGGGTTAGGATTGTAGCGTCTGGCAGTCCCTGCTGCAAGCTGGCCTGGGGTGAACCAAACTTTGATAATTCGGTCCGCGGTCCGCTATTTCCATTTTCAGCATTAGAAATGGCCCTTGCTATTTTCCGGATATCTTTCCATTCGCCCAATTTCTGATCTCCTTTGAAGTGATCGGGATTGCCGTTTAAGGGGAAATCGGACAAGCGAATGACTTCATCGATCATGCCTTCCAATCCCATTTTCCTGCCATCGTCGGGTGAATAGATGCGGGTGATGCCATAGGCTTCCAGTTCCCGGATCTCATCGGGCAGGATGGTACCGCCGCCGCCGCCGAATATCTTAATATGTCCGCAACCGCTCTCTTCGAGCAGGTCCTTCATGTATTTGAAGAATTCCATGTGGCCGCCCTGGTAGGAGGTAATGGCGATCCCCTGGGCGTCTTCCTCGATAGCGCACTCCACAATCTCCGCCGCAGAACGGTTATGCCCCAGGTGGATGATCTCCGCCCCCTTGTCCTGCAGGATGCGCCGCATGATATTGATGGCGGCGTCATGCCCGTCGAATAATGCGGCGGCGGTAACGATCCTGATCTTGTTCACGGAATGATTTGGCATGAGGGACGATTGAAAAAAATGACACGAATGGATGACTTTTATGAGAAAGCAATACAAATTTAGCTTAAAAAACTAATGAGTGTTAGTTTTTGGATTAATTTTGAGCTTTGCAAAGTCGGAATGATTTTGGCTGGTGATCGTATCGATATGACAGGCGAATTTTAATTCATTTATATGCAAATAATACAAAGCATCCAAAACCGGATCTATGAAATAAGAGGGGAAAGAGTGATGCTGGACAGGGATCTGGCAGCCTTATACGAAACGGAGACAAAAGCCCTGAATCTGGCCGTAAAACGTAACATGAAGCGGTTTCCCCAGGATTTTATGTTCCAGCTTACCAAAGAGGAATTTGAAGGTTTAAGGTTTCAGATTGAAACCTTGGAAAAAGGTCAAAGTCCTTTGAGGTTGCAAAATGAAACCTCAAGTGTAGACAAGAATTTGAGGTTGCAAAATGAAACCTCAAAAGCCTGGGGAGGGACAAGATATTTACCTTATGCATTTACAGAACAAGGAGTCGCCATGTTAAGCGGGGTCTTGCATTCGGATAAAGCCATTAATATGAATATTGCTATCATGAGGGCTTTTGTAGAAATAAGACGGATCTTATTCCGGCAAAATGATTTGAAAGAGCAAATAAAAGAAATTAAGGAAAGGATGGGTGAACACGATGTGCAACTAAACCATATTTACGATGCAATGGAAAACCTGCTGGATGAAAAGGCAAGCCAGCGAAAATGGGATGACCGCGAAAGAATTGGGTTTAAAAAGCACGAATAACCAATAAAGATTTAAATACGGAGGTTTGATGATAATGCCGATCCCCGGCATGCTGACCTTGCTGTTTTAATTGTTCAGGCTCTCCCCATATCCCACATATTACAGCATATCCGGGTCACTATTCTTGTCTGCAAAGGGAATCCTTGTCTAGGAATCATCACCGCCCGCTCAAACACCGGTCCCTGAAAAGAAAAGAGACCCGGTTTCAACCAACCCTTTTTCACTTTCCGAACGTTTACGGCCTCAGACGATGAAGCGACTAAAATATTTCAATACCAGCCNNCTCACCTTATTGGCCGCGCCTCCAAGGCCGCCGACTTTTTGTACCTGTAACAACAGTCGGTTGGACCCGAAAATAAGGGCAGTATTATAAGAAACCGGGAATCCGATTTTTAAACCCAGGGCTGTGGTCTTAAAAAAATAAGGGGTGATACCAAAAAAGTATTAATTTGTGGTTCGTGAAAAGAGTGGCTGCGATACTGCTAATGGGAATACTGTTATTCAACTGGTCAGGGTACCGGTTGCTTACCGCGTATTGGGAGAACAAGGCCAATATGAAGCTGGAAGCGCAGATCGATGAAAATGGCTATGATGAATCCCAACTGATTTCAGTCAAAATCCCTGCCGGTCACCTCTCTTCTTATAGTCACGCCGGCGCCTTCGAAAGGGTGGACGGCCAGGTCGAGATCGGTGGTGTACAGTACAAATATGTCAAACGCCGCCTGTATAACGATTCTATCGAATTATTATGCCTTCCCAACCATAGCGCCATGGGTGTGCAGACTGCCAGAAATGAATTCTTCAGGCTCGTAAACGATCTTCAGCACAATACCAAGGGCGGAAAATCCGATCAGCAGCACCCCGGCTCTTCTTGGAATTTCTCCGGAGAATATTATACGGTTAACGAGATTTTAGCCATTACTGCCGAAAGGTATTTCACTGTTTTGCCGGCACAGGCAGACAGGCCCGCAGGTATCTGTTCCTCTATCATACTGACGGCTGAACAGCCCCCCGACTTCCACTCATAAATATTGCCCGGGTAGATCTATCTTATGCCGATCAGATTCCAGGACCTTTTCCGGTCCGGATTCCGGCTTCGTCGATAAGCCAGATCCATCCATCTATACTTCCCCTTTGGCAGTATTCACTTTACCACTCCTGTATTGAAAAGATGTATTCATTAAGTGCGTCCACAGATGTATCAAAAAGATATATCTGCACAATATCACCACCGAATTGACCGGAGTATACACACACGGAGATGCTTTCTTTGCAGATTATGTCGTCAACATTGGGGCGATAATCAGGCTTTAAAATTTAAAATTATTTGCTATGCCAATTCTCACAGAATCTATCGGAAGTATCCCACGCCCTGCAGAACTGCAGGAGGGCCTAAAGGCCTTCGCCGCGGGTGATATCGGCGCAAAGGAGTTGGAGATATTATCCAGGAGGGCTTTATTGAATACCATACGGTCCCTGGAAGAGACCGGCTCACCCGTGATCACCGACGGTGAGCAGACCAAACCGAGTTTTGCTACCTATCCTATACAGGGGATGCGGCATCTCGATCCCAATGGGGTGGTCATTCCCTTTGAAGATGGTCATACCCGCCGGCTGCCACGGATCACCGCCGGCCCTTTCCGCTACCAGATGCATGCGGTCGATTTTTTCAATACGGCCAGAAGCCTGACAACCTCTCCGCTGAAGCAGGCCGTTATCTCCGCTTCCGCGCTCAGCCTGCTCTACCCGGCCGAAGGTATTGCCGGCTATTCTTTGGAATCTTTTACACAGGACCTGCTGGACGAGCAGGAGAAAGATATCCGTGATTGCCTGGACGCGGGTGTACATAACGTGCAGATCGATTTTACGGAGGCCCGACTCTCGCTGAAACTGGATGGCAGCAAGGGATTGTTGCGGTCGTTCATCGATCTCAACAACCGGGTGCTTGAACGATTTACGGATGCCGAGCGGAAAAAGATTGGCGTCCATACCTGCCCGGGGGGAGATCATGACTCCACCCATAGCGCGGACATCGAATACAGCGAATTGCTTCCCCTGCTGTTCGGATTGAAAGCCACGAATTTCTATCTCGAGTATGCCGGCGAAAAGAATAAGCAGGAAGTACTGAGGGTTTTAAAAGAATCGATCCTCCCAGGTCAACGAGTATTCATAGGCGTGATAGACGTGCTGAATCCCCGCATCGAAACTCCGGAAGAGGTCCGGGATCTCGTGCTGGAAGCCGTAGAGTATATTCCCCTGTCCCAATTGGGTACGACGGATGACTGCGGATTCTCGCCCTTTGCAGACGACACTTCGACCAGCCGGGAAATTGCTTTCGCCAAGATCAGGGTCCGCGTAGAAGGGACAAAGCTGGCGGAGCGTGCACTGGAAAAGACCCAAGTGGCCGTGTAAACGGATTAGTCAAAATATGAAACGGGTTGGTCAAAATATGAAACGGATTGGTTAAATTTTTTAAATCGAAAACAGATGGCACACATAAAATTAAATAACGAACAATTGCCGGGTATCGTCGGCTTATTGGACTATAGTCCTGCCACGGCGGCCCCGCTCACGGCACTGGCCGATGCGCTGCTGGTAGCCGATTCCACCCTGACCAAGGCCGAACGGGAGCTGATCGCCGCTTCCGTCTCCTATTGGAACGGCTGCCATTTTTGTCATACTTCCCATGCCGCCATCGCCGTCGCGCATTTCAAATCGGATATTTCCCTGATCGACGATATCAAGAAGGGGCTGCCGCATACCGATGTCTCCGATAAGCTCCGGGCCTTATTGCATATAGCGCACCAGGTACAGAAGGGGGGTAAACACGTTACCGAGGAAGACATCACAGCGGCGCGCAAGACCGGCGCCACGGATAAAGAGATCCACGATACCGTCCTGATTGCCGCCGCATTTTGTATGTATAACCGTTATGTTGACGGTCTCGGCACCTGGGCACCGGCGAAAAATGAAGAATATATCGAAATGGGACAGGCTATTGCACAGAGGGGTTATAGTGTAGCCGTTCCGCAGGAAGCGGCTGTTTTTTAACAACCACTAATTTTTTCATTTCCATAGTAACAATCACCAAAACAAAACCCGCATGCAACTTTTGAATTTCACCAGGCGTATCCTGACTGCCGCTTTCATCTTGTTCCTGCTGCACCCCCGGAGTGCTACCGCTCAGACCGATATTGATGCCATCATGATGAACAAGAACCAATTTTGTGTGGGCGGCACCTACGGCTATAGCAGTTGGAAGAATTATTGGGAAGGGACCTTTAAAAGGAATAATCTGAATCTCGGTACCGTTTCCACCAAGATGTTCGGCCTGATGGGCAACTATGGCATCACCGGCAAGCTCAATTTCCTCGTCGGGCTGCCTTATATAGAGACCCACGCATCTGCCGGGACCCTGCATGGAATGAAGGGCCTTCAGGACCTCTCAATGTGGCTGAAATGGCTGGCCCTGGAAAAACCGGTAGGCAACGGTACGATCTCTTTATACGCCTTGGGCGGTCTTTCTTTACCCGTCAGCCATTATGAGCCGGATTTTTTACCGATGTCCATCGGGGTGCATAGCACCACCCTCTCCGGCAGGATCATGGCCGATTACCAGACCGGCAATTTCTTTGTCACCGCTTCGGGAACCTATACCTGGCGGAGCGATATCACGATCGATCAAAACTCTTATTACACCACCGAGTTGAATCTTACCAACAAGGTCTATATGCCCAATACCGCTTCTTTTAATTTCCGGGCGGGTTACCGGAGCGATCGCCTGATCGCCGAAGCGGTATTTGACCAGATGAACACGCTCGGCGGCTTCGATATCCGCAAGAATGATATGCCTTTTCCCAGCAATAAGATGAATGCCACGATGGCCGGCGTCAATTTTAAATATACTTTCAAAGCAGTGGACGGGTTGTCGCTGGTAGGAGGGGGAAATTATACGATCACCGGCAGGAATGTAGGTCAGGCCACCGCTTACGATATCGGGGTCTTCTATATTCTTGATTTCTCGCATAAAGGGAAAAAATCTGCTCAACAATCTTCTAAAACTAATTGATATGAAATTATTGCTTTTCGCCGTGGTTGCGATCCTGACCCTCATTGCCTGTAATAAATCGATCTCGGGCAGGACGGCTAATCTGGCAGCTTTGAATCCCGCCAATCAGGATCTCAGTGCCGGAACCTGGAAGACGGTATTATTGTCCCGCCCGGATACCTTTGCAGTGGCAGCGCCCGCGGCCACCAACTCAACCGCCTATGTGGCGGATCTCAATGAAATAAAGAGTTACCAGCATAGCCTGACCGGGGATCAGGCAGCGAGCATAAAATATTGGAGTGCCGGCGGCGTGTTGAGATGGAACGAGATCCTTCGCGGCCTGGTGGCAAAATACAACCTGGCCCCATACCAAAACGCGCAAGGCGTCTATTCCATCCCCAGCTCCGCGAACCCTTTTGCCTATCCCCAGTACCCGTTTGCAAACCCGCCCTATGCAGCCAGGGCCTATGCCTATATAGCAGCGGCCCAATATGATGCATTGGTCGCCTGCTGGCATTATAAGACTCTTTATAACAGACCGGCTCCTTATATGGCAGATTCTACCGTCCAGGCCAAAGTGCCGAAGACCACCCTTCCTTCCTATCCTTCCGAAGCGGCCGTGCTGGCAGGGGTTACCGCCGAAATGATGAAATTGTTATTCCCTGATGAGATAGCTTCCATACAGCAGCAAGCGCAGGAACAGGAGTTGAGTACGATCATGTCAGGAGCCGCCGCCCGTAGCGATGTTACCGCCGGTGAAGCATTGGGCAGGCAGGTTGCCGATCAGTTCATCGCGAGAGGAAGAACGGATAATACGAGCAAAGCGGTCGGTACAGCCCCACAATGGGCGAATTTTCAAACGATATCCATTAACAGCGGACAGACGCCCTGGTACTCGCTCGAAACTCCCCAGCGTCCCCCGATGTTGCCTTTCTTCAGCCTTGTAAAACCGTTCTTGTTCGATTCCGCTACCGTAGCGACGTTCAGGCCCGGACCGCCTCCCTCCACCAGCAGCGATACGATGAAGCAGGATGTGCAGGAAGTATATGACATCGCAAAAAACCCGAGCAGTGAAAATATGAAGCTCGTCCAGTATTGGGCGGATGGAACAGGAT
>PLXD01000150.1 GCA_003151295.1 Chitinophagaceae bacterium
GAATAAAAGCCAGATAAATAAAAGACGGATGGATAAAAGAAAACAAGCGTATGGACGAAAATAATATTTCCAGGAGAAAATTCGTGTCAAAGGGAGCTATCGCCCTTTCAGGATTGGCGGCTTTGGGGATTCCGGTCTTTGGCCAGTCATCCGGGCCGGCTGTCGAGGATCCTGTCCGGATAGGATTGATCGGAGCAGGGAGCAGGGGCTGTGGTTTGGCCGATCTTATTAAGGATTGGCCGGGGGTATCCCTTGTCGCCTGTTGCGATATCATCCCTGCGCACCTGCAAAACGGATTGGCCCTGGCAGCGAAGGGCGCCAAAGGATATTCGGACCACAGGCAATTATTGGAGGACAAGAAGGTAGATGCCGTCATCATCGCCACACCCCTTTTCCTGCATTACCCGATGGCGGTCGATTCCCTCGCGGCAGGCAAGCATATTTATCTGGAGAAATCGCTGGCTAACGAGATTTCACAGGTATTGGATCTGACCAAAAGAGTCCGGCAATCAAGCCTCGTATTCCAGGTCGGTTATCAATACCGGTACTATGGCCTGTATCATCGGGTAAAAGAGATCATCAGGCAAAATTGGGCAGGCAAGATCACGCATTTCGAATGCCAGTACAACCGCAATTCCAATTGGCGGGTACCTGTCGACGATCCGAAAATGGAACGCACCCTGAATTGGAGGATGTACCGGGAATATTGCGGTGGCCCTTTATCTGAGCTTTGTGCACACCAGATCGATATGGTAAATTACATGCTGGACAGCCATCCCATAAAGGTTACCGGGATGGGAGGCATCAATTATTGGAAAGACGGGAGGGATACCTATGATAATGTCCGTGCGATCTATGAGTACCCTGACGGCATCAAATCGAGCGTCACCTCCGTGCTTTCAAATGCATACAATGGTTATAGTATCAGGATACTGGGAGATAAAGCCACCGTGGAAATTCAGCGGGAAAAAGCCTTTATTTATTCCGAGTCGACCAGTAATGCCAGGGGTACCGTCGACGGAGTCACAGGAGCTACCTTACTGACGGTTACGCAGGGGCAGCCTGTCGAGATCAAGATGGATAAACAGCCTCAGACACTATTGGAGCCTACCTCATATGCGCTTCAGGGGTTTTTGCAATGTATTCAAAATAAAACAAAACCTGTTTCCAATATAGAAACGGCAAAGGATACTTCCCTGACTATACTGATTGGCAACAGGGCGATGGATACGGAGACCTTTCAGACCTGGAAACCGGAATATTCCATGTAATGAATCATAAAACAGTCAGCTCTTGAATCCAATAATAAGCAATGCGAATCTTGCAAACAGCCCGGTTGAGGAAGGCTGGGGAAACAGGCTAAAGATCTGGCTCAGGTCTTTAGGGCCCGGTATCATTACAGCGGCGCTGGTTTTCGGCCCGAGTAAGATAACGATTACCTCCAAGCTGGGCGCGGAATATGGGTTTGCCCTGCTGTGGATAGTGGCGGTGGCCATATTTTTCATGGTCATCTTTACCGCGATGGCAGCACGGATCGGGATCGCTACCAACCAGTCCTTATTAAGTATCATCAGTCAGAAATGGGGAAGAAAGGCGGGGATAGCCATTGGTTTCGGCGTTTTCCTGGTGACGGCCTCTTTTCAGGCCGGCAACTCGATCGGCATAGGCATTTCCCTGTCCGAATTAACGCATACTTCTCCCGTAAGATGGATCGTCCTATTCAACCTGCTGGGAATGAGCCTGCTTTTCTTCAGGGCTTTTTATAAGGTCCTGGAAAAAATAATGATCCTGCTGGTTTGTATGATCCTCTGCGCGTTTGTGACTACCCTGGTGCTGGTTAAGCCCGGTTTTTCTTCCGTTGTATCGGGGATTGTTCCATCTGTTCCCTCCGGTTCGCTTACCCTGGTCATTGCCTTTATCGCATCTTGTTTTTCCATCGTGGGTGCCTTTTATCAAAGTTACCTCGTACAGGAGAGAAGACGGATCAACCCGACAGTCAGGCAATCGAGCAAGGATAGTTTTACGGGGATCTTTATACTGGGCGTAATAAGCACTATCGTATTGATCTGTGCCGCCACTGTTCTGCATCCGGCAGGAATCAAAGTCAATAGCGCCAGGGATATGTCAAAAGCGCTGGAGCCCCTGTTGGGAAGATATGCTTCCATGCTCTTTTTATGTGGATTGTTCGGCGCTTCCTTCTCGGCCCTTATCGGTAATTCTTCCGTGGGGGGCACTATGTTGGGAGACGCTTTGGGTTATGGAAGCCAGTTGAATTCAAAGCAGGTCCGGTTCCTGATCGCCCTGGTCATGCTGATGGGGGCTTCTGTAGCGATCGCATTCGGCAAGCTGCCCATTGAGTTGATCGTTTTTGCGCAGAGCGTTACTATCCTGATCACCCCTTTTATCGGAATAGCCATGTATGCGATTGCAAACGATGGGCGGTTAATGGGTCCTTTAAAAAATACCACCACCAGTAAGCTGGCAGGAGGTATCGGGCTGCTATTACTGATTGTTCTGGGGATCATGAGTATAAAAGACATGTTCTTTAAATGAAAGGAAAACAATTGCAGGAAATGGAAAATATAGAATCGGCTTATCATAGCTTATTGCAACCTTCAGCGGACCTGGTTGCCGATATCGCCGCCATAGAAGGCGATATCCTGATACTGGGTGTCGGGGGTAAGATGGGACCCGGTCTTGCAACACTTGCAAGACAGGCGGTGGATCTTGCCGGCATCAGTAAGAGAATTATAGGGGTTTCCCGTTTTTCCGAACCCGGCCTGCAGGACCGTCTTAATGGGGAAGGCATCGAAACGATCGGTGCCGATCTGCTGGAGGACGGCCAGCTGCAGGCCCTGCCGGAGGCAGGTAATGTACTCTACCTGGCCGGAACAAAATTCGGGACCCGGGGCAATGAGCCTTTTACATGGGCTATGAATACTTATTTGCCCGGTCGCGTGGCGGAAAAATATAAGCGTTCGAATATCGTCGTTTTTTCGACCGGCAATGTATACCCGCTAACGCCCGTAATAAGAGGAGGTGCGGCCGAAGACTGTTCGCCCGGGCCGATCGGAGAGTACGCACAATCCTGCCTGGGCAGAGAGCGTCTTTTTCAATACAGCGCTGCGAAATATAACACGCCCTTATTGATCTACCGGCTGAACTACGCCAATGATACAAGCTATGGCGTACTGCTGGAGATAGCGAAGTCCGTTAGGGCCAGGAGACCGATCGACCTGGGCATGGGAAATGTGAATGTGATCTGGCAGGGGGATGCCAATGAGATAGCCATCCGGTCATTAAGGCATTGCACCGTTCCTGCAAAGATTTTGAATGTGACCGGACCTGAAACGCTTTCGGTGAGATGGCTTGCTGAGCAATTCGGCAGGCTGTTTCAGATCGACCCTGAATTTATCAACGAAGAGCATCCCGATTCCCTTTTAAGTAATGCTGCCGAATCTTTCCGCCTGTTCGGTTACCCGAAGACCCCATTGAAAAAAATGATGGAGCTGCTGGTGGAATGGCTCAACCAGGGAGGAAAAATACTGAATAAAGACACTCATTTCCAGGAACGAAAAGGGAAATATTAATACCTCACTATTATGCATAAAGGATTGGATAGTTCTGTCAGGCTATTGTTGCAGCAGGGGACAATCATCCCCGCCCATCCCCTGGCGCTGCACAAGGATCTGACAATCGATGAACAGCGGCAGCGAACGCTTACAAGGTATTACCTGGATTGCGGGGTAGGGGGCCTTGCGGTAGGCGTACATACCACCCAATTCACGATCAGAAAACCGGAAATAAATTTGCTGGAACCCGTATTAAAGATGGCGGCCGAAGAGATAGACGCGGCTGGGCTAAAACGTCCTTTTATTAAGGTGGCGGGTATCTGCGGACCTGGTCCCCAGGCCATCCGCGAGGCCGGACTGGCTGTAAAATACGGCTATGATCTAGGGCTCCTCAGCATGGGAGGCCTGGCTCATTATACGGAAGCGGAGCTCATCGCACATGCCCGTGCCGTTGCGGCAGTCATTCCCGTGATAGGGTTTTATCTACAGCCTTCTGTCGGAGGGCGCTTATTAAGTTATTCATTTTGGCGGGAATTCAGCGAGATCCCTGCTGTTCACGCCATAAAAGTAGCGCCTTTTAACAGGTACCAGACCCTGGATGTAGTGAGGGCAGTATGTCATTCATCGAGAAGCAATGAGATCGCGTTATATACCGGTAATGACGATAATATTGTGCCTGACCTGCTTACACCCTACCGGTTTGAGGTGCATGGGAAACAGGTAGAAAAAAGGTTTGTGGGAGGACTACTGGGTCATTGGGCCGTATGGACCCGAAGGGCGGTTGAGCTTTTTGCGGATATTAAACAATGTATTGCCAATGATTATGCGGGAATAGAAGGGTTATTGGCCAGGGGTATCGAGGTGACCGATATAAATGCCGTTATTTTCGATGCCAGGAATTCTTTCAAAGGGTGCATCCCGGGAATTCATGAGCTATTGCGCCGCCAGGGGTTGTTGGAAGGAAGGTTCTGTCTGGACCCGGAGGAAGAACTTTCGGCTGGCCAACTGGAAGAGATTGACAGGATAGTGGCAGCTTATCCATTGCATAATGATGACGGGTTCGTTAAGGGATTCCTGGAAACCGATAAAGACCGGGTAGAACAACAGGCAATTCCTACATAAATTTACCCGTATGAAAAAGACCAGGAATACAGAGACTTCCGGCGTCAGGGAGATAGCCAGGAGGGCTAATGTGTCCATTGCAACGGTTGACAGGGTCATTCATAACAGAACGGGCGTTTCCGTAAAGACCAAGAAAATAATCGAAGAGATCATCCGGGAGCTGGATTATCAACCCAATATACTGGCGAGCAGGCTGGCTTCCCGGAAGATCCTGCGATTCGCCGTTTTGATTCCCCATACTTCCGAAGAGTCCGATTATTGGGAAGCGCCCCTGGAAGGTATAGAACAAGCCGAAGCTGAGCTAAAGCAATTCGGGGTAAGAGTCGGCAAGTTCTTTTTTGATCAAAATGACAAGGCATCCTTCATTAAACAGTCAAGGCTTATCCTTAAAGATAAGGTGGATGGCGTCTTATTGGCGCCTTTCTTCGTTGAAGAATCCATCGTGTTCACCGATGCCTGCCGGAAGTCGAATATCCCTTTTGTCTTTATCAATTCGGATATACCTAACCAGGAAAGCCTCTGCTATTTCGGCCCCAACCTTTTCAAGAGCGGCTATTTAGGCGGCCATCTTATCCATTATGGCGTCGGAGAGGAGAGTAAGATCCTGATCATAAACGTATCCAGGGAGATAAAAAACTACAATCACAACCGTTTATTGAGGAAAGAGGAAGGGTTAAGGGCCTATTTTGAAAATAACAGGAAGAGAAATCCCATCATAAAACTGGATATAACAATGACGGATAACCGCTCAATCTATAAATATTTATCGAATATTTTCAAGGTCCACCCCGACATCAAAGCGATTTTCGTCACCAATTCCAGGGTCGGCTCTGTAGCGCACTATCTGGAAAAAGCCGGCAAGAAAAATATTTTCATGGTGGGGTATGATTTTCTGAATGACAATATCGGTTTCCTGGAAAAAGGCACGATCGATTTTCTTATATGTCATAAGCCTAAGGAGCAGGGCAACAGAGGGATCATGTCCCTTTACCAAAGCATCGTCTTGGGTGCATCTATCGACAAGGTCTATTTCATGCCGATAGATATTGTGTCGAAGGAGAACTATGCCTTTTACAGGAATTAGGAAGTTCTTACACGATGACCTTGGTCGTTCCCCCTTTCTGCAATGAAATATCGACGGGAGCATTGGTTTTCCAATCACCGGCGGTGAAGTCGGGAATGTCGATCGAATTCGAGCGATTAGCCACGGAAGATTCGCTTAAAGGGCCTATGGNNCCATGTCCAGGGGCAACCCGTTACGAAGGCAGTCCATCGTCCGCCAATCCATCAGGAAATCCATGCCGCCATGTCCTCCCAGTTGCTTAGCCATCTCTCCTATTTTTTGCACGATGGGAGGAGTGTACTGGTCTTCCAGTTTTTTATATTCTTCGGGGCTCAGCCAATCTTCTTTGGTGGCGATTGAGAGCTTTCCCGGGAGCGGGTATTTTAAAGAGGTGCCTTTCGTCCCGACAATCTTGTAGATGCGGGTATAGACATTGGGCGAGGTTTCATCATGCTGAAGCATGATGGTCCGTCCCTGGTTGGTGCGAATGGTAGACGTATTCACATTGCCTCCGAAGGTTTTGCCCAGGTAAGGTTTATAGAAATCATCCTTTGCCGCCAGTTCCTTCTCCATCGCTCCCATCATGAAGTCCCTGCCTGAGACCGATACCAGAAAGTCCATTTTGTCGCCGCGATTGATATTCATTACCTGCGCAACGGGGCCCAATCCGTGTGTGGGATATAGATTTCCGTTACGAAACTTCTCTTTCAGGCGCCACAGATCGTAATATTTTGTTTTGGAGAAATTGCCTTCCAGCAAATTATGATTGTAAGCGCCTTCCCCGTGTATGATCTCGCCGAAGAATCCCTGCCTGGCCATATTGAGCGTGAGTAATTCGAAGAAGTCATAGCAGCAGTTTTCAAGCATCATGCAATGCTTGCGGGTGCGTTCGGATGTTTCCACCAGTTGCCAGCATTCGTCTATCGTTTTGGCGGCGGGCACCTCTACGCATACATGTTTTCCCTGGTTCATCGCATAGACCGCCATGGGGGTATGAAGGCTCCAGGGGGTAGCGATATATACCAGGTCGATGTCCGGCCGCTCGCAGAGCTTTTTCCATTCTTCTTCCTTATTCGTGTAGATAGCCGGGTGATGGGGACCGCCTTCCAGCGTTTTTTTTACTGCATCGACTTTTTCGGGTCGTATGTCGCAGAGGGCGTTTATGGAGACCCCTTCTATGTGGGTTATTCGCTCTACGGCCGCCGGTCCCCTGTTTCCCAATCCAATAAAGCCGATACGGATGGTATCCAATTTGGGAGCGGCATAGCCACTCATATTAAAATGGGGACGCGCTTTCTTTGAAGGAGGTTGGCTGGATTGGCCGGTATCCTGGTTATTGCCTCCTGCTGCAGCATAAGCACTCATATTATGGATGCCTGCCAGTCCCAGCCCGGTCAGGCTGGATAGCCTTAAGAAATCCCTGCGGTTGCTTTTCATTGTATATTATTAGTGANNATTAGTGATAGGGTGTCTCTTTATTTCGAAGTCTCTAAAATTACGTACAATGATTGAGTAATCGGGCTGGAAATACAATTTCAATCAAACGTTTGCACAGAGACTAGGTAGGATTGGATATGCGAACTAAAATGAAGACGAGCAGTATATAATGCATTTAAAAATATTTAATGTATATTAATCTCCGATTGTAAACATTCCAGGGGGCCGGTTTTTTTACCTGTAAGGATTAACTTCACAGATTCACCACCAGCTTATGACAACAATGAGACTCTTATTGATCTGCCTGCTATNNCCCAGCATCTTTTCGCCCAGGTCGACAAAGCGCCTGCCTATCCATTGATCATCCATGACCCTTATTTCAGTATCTGGTCTTTCGGCGACACCCTAAACGCTTCGTCGACAAAGCATTGGACGGGTCGCGACCAATCCCTTAATGGTATCCTGGTCGTCGATGGCAAGCCCTATCGTTTTGCCGGCATCGAGGAACCGGCACTGGAAACGATCCTGCCGATGGCAGCGGAGAAACCATTCGATTGCCGCTATACCGAGGCGGCTCCTTCCGGTGAATGGATGGCCATCGATTATAATGATGAGGAATGGAAAAAGGGGAAGGCTCCCTTTAGCGACGACAAGACCCAGGCAAAAACGCTGTGGCAGAGTAAAGATATCTGGATGAGGAGAGCCTTTACGCTCGACCGGCCGCATTTTAATAAGCTCTTCCTGGCCCTGCACCATGACGATAATGTCGAAGTGTACCTGAATGGTCAAAAGGTCTATTCCTGCGAGTGCTGGAATCATAAAGCTGACAATATCCCTGTGGAAGACGCTATCAGGGACAAACTGGTAAAAGGGAAGAATGTGCTGGCTATCCATTGTGCCAATACAGCCGGTGAGGCCTGGCTGGATGCGGGATTGATGAATGAACCGGTGAGCCATGCGAACCCGGTCATGCGGGCGGTGCAGACAAACCTTGAGGTGCTGCCGACACAGACGGTCTATCATTTTGCCTGCGGACCGGTCGATCTGGCATTGACCTTCACTTCCCCGCTGTTGATAAAGGATCTTGCCATTCTCTCAAGACCGGTATCTTTCGNNGCATTCTCTCAAGACCGGTATCTTATATATCCTTTCGGGTCCGCGCTACCGATGGCGGGTCTCATGTGGCGAAAATATTTTTTGGGGCTTCTTCGGATATCGCCGTAAACGAACCTTTCCAACGGGTCATAGCCCGGAAATTTACAAAGGGGGCGTTGGATCTCCTGCAAACCGGCACGCTTTCGCAACCCATTCTGCAAAAAAAGGGTGACGATCTGCGCATCGACTGGGGATATCTGTATGTGGCCGCTCCTGCTTCCGCCGGGGTAGCACAAAGCATCGGCAGGAACGGCAACCCGATGGCCGGATTCTCTTCCAGCCCTTCGCCGGATAGCCTGCGGGGAGAACATTTATCTTTGAATACAGCGATCTCTTTCGGCCAGGTAGATCAGGGCGGCACGGAGAAATTCATCATGCTCGGGTATGATGAACGGTATAGCGTACAATATTTTCATCAGAACCTGCGGCCCTGGTGGAACAGGGATGGAGGAGCCACGATCGGGCAGGAATTTGAGAAGGCGCGGAGAGATTACCGGGAGGTGATCGTACAATGCGGGAACACCAATAAGATGATCTACCAGGATGCCTTAGCTGCCGGCGGTGAGCACTATGCCCGGCTCTGTGTCATGGCCTATCGTCAATCCATTGGCGCCCATGCATTGGTGAAGAGCCCGCAGGGTGAATTATTGTTCTTGTCCAAGGAGTGTTTCAGCAATGGTTCCATCAATACGGTGGACGTCACCTATCCTTCGGCGCCTTTATTCCTCGCATATAACCCCGATCTGCTGAAGGGCATGCTGAATGGTATCTTTTATTTCAGCGAGTCCGGTAAATGGACCAAACCCTTTTCTGCGCATGATCTCGGAACCTATCCGCTTGCTAACGGTCAGACCTATGGTGAGGATATGCCTGTGGAAGAATGCGGCAATATGATCCTGCTGACGGGGGCTATCGCAAAGGCGGAGGGGAATGCGGCCTATGCTAAAAAACATTGGAAAACGCTCAGCACCTGGGCGGCCTACCTGAGCAAGGAGGGATTCGATCCGGCCGAACAGTTGTGTACGGATGATTTTGCCGGCCACCTGGCCAGGAATGCCAATCTATCGGTCAAGGCCATTGTGGCTTTGGGCGCCTACGCAATGCTCGCCGAGATGTTGGGTGAGCGGGAGACAGCCGCGAGATACGGGGCTATGGCAAAGGATATGGCCACCCGTTGGCCGGTCCTGGCGGATGCGGGAACTCATTATGCCCTTACTTTCAATGATAAGGGCACCTGGAGCCAGAAATACAATCTCGTTTGGGATAAGCTGCTGGGCCTGAAATTGTTTCCAAAGGAAGTATATGAAAAAGAAGTGGCCTGGTATCTCACGAGGCAAAACGCCTTTGGCCTACCGCTGGACAGTCGCAAGACCTATACCAAATCCGACTGGATCACCTGGACGGCCACATTGGCAAGCAGGCCGGCGGATTTTGAAGCCTTGACGGATCCTATCTACAGATTTGCAACGCAGACACCCACCAGGGTGCCGCTGAGCGATTGGCACGAGACCCTGAATGGCAGTCAGGTCGGGTTCCAGGCCCGGAGCGTGGTCGGCGGATATTTTATAAAAGTGCTGGACAGTAAATGGAATAAGCAACAACCCTAAATTGAATAAATAACAGCTATGCGCCGCCAACTATTTTTTACGTTCCTGGTCCTGTTCATTTCCCTGTATGGAAAGGCTCAGCGGACAGACCGTACGCTTCAGAAGCAACTCGACACCCTTATAAAGGATTTCCATGGAGACGTCGGCCTCTATGTGTATGATCTGAAGAAGAACAAATGTGTTTCCATCCATGCCGATACCCTGTTCCCGACCGCCAGTATTGTGAAGATCCCGATCCTTTTCGGAATCATGGATAAGATAGAAAAGGGGGAATTGGATTATCACCAGCGCCTGACGTATACGGATTCCCTGTTTTATAGCGAAGGGGACGATATACTTTCCGATTTTAAAAACGGCGCTACAATCGAATTAAGCAAGGTGATGATGCTGAGTCTCACCATCAGCGATAATTGCGCCAGCCTCTGGTTACAAGGGTTGGCGGGCGGCGGGACACGTATCAACCAGATCCTGGATAGCCTGGGATTCGTGCAAACCAGGGTCAATAGCCGGACGCCGGGAAGGGAAATGGGCAGGGCGAACTATGGCTGGGGACAAACTACGCCGAAGGAAATAGCGCTCATTATGCGGCGGATCGTCCGGGCTGAAATCTTCAGCAAGACCGCCAGTGATAAAATGCTGCGGTTATTGAGCAGGCAGTATTGGGATGAAGAAGCCTTATCCCAGGTTCCTGCAGGCGTTTTCACGGCCGATAAGAGCGGCGCTTTGGATGAGAACAGGAACGAACTGCTCTTCGTCAATGGCAGGCATCCCTATATCCTCAGCATTTTTACTAAAAATAACGCCGATAAAAGCTGGAAGTCCGATAATGAGGCATGGGTGCTGACCCGGAAGGTTTCCGCGTTGTTGTATAAATATTATAACCCGTAAAATCCGGAAGAATAGAGTACGCAGAAGGAAGAGCAGATCGCATAGAAAAGAAGATTAAATAGCTAAGCCTGGTAAAATAAATAGATCAGATAGAATAAATAGAATGTAGATGAAAGTCAGGATAATCATATTTTGGATGGTTTGCCAGGGATTTCTTGCCCGGGGGCAGGAATTGCAATCGGTTACGGGTCATCATACCGGTAATGATAGCATGCTGATAGCCGCTTCTCCGGAGGCANNTGGCCTTTCATTGTCATTCCCGAAAGCAGGGAATATCCTGTCGCTTTGCACGATGCTTTGCCCTCGCGCTGGATGGAGAGGCAACCGTCTTCTCTCTCTTCCTTCCGGGTGCAGGGCCGGCCGGGCGAATATCTTGTTTTTCAACTGGCGGTCTATGCACAAAAATCATCGTTGAAGCAGATCGCGATCCATTACGGGAATTTTAGCGCACAGAATTCCGGCGCAGCGAATCTTCATGCAGGGAATCCTGGCGAAGCGGATCCCGGAGTGTCGGGAAAGGATTTGATTCCGCATAGTCAGATTACCTGCTTCAACCTCGGCGGTAAAAATTTTCGGGGTGAAGATTTTACCAAACGGGTGGATCTTGACAAGGGCGAGGTACAATCCTTCTGGATAGGCGTGCAAGTGCCGTCCACGGCAAAAGGACAGTATGCCGGCGATTTCCAGGTCGGGGCCGATCACGCGGGCAGCAGGCATGTTCACTGCATTCTGCAGGTTGAAGGGCCTGTGGTGGCCAATAAGGGGACCGATGATGCCTCCCGGCTGGCGCGCCTCAGTTGGCTTAATTCCACGATTGCCGAAGATCATGGACTGGTGAAAGGGGAGATCCCGATCGCCCGCGAGGGTAGAAAACTGCAACTCCTGGGCAGGGAATTGTTGCTGGCAGGCAATGGGTTGCCGGCGGCAATCAATAGTTATTTCACCGGGTGCAATGACAGGCTTGCCCGGGAATCCCGACCCATATTGCAAACACCGATGCGTTTTGTGATTGAAACCGAAGACGGGCAGATCATCAGGATGGAGCCGGGCCCGCTCAGGTTCACGGAGGAGCGACCCGACCGGATCCGGTGGGAGGTTCGTAATCACTCGGCCTTCGCCGACCTGGTCTGTACCGGAAGCCTGGAGGCGGACGGGTTCGGGAATTATCAGCTGCGCCTGCAGCCGAAACAAAAACTAGCCGTTAAGGACATACGACTGGAGCTCGATTTCAGCCCCGGTATGGCAGGTTATATGATGGGATTGGGCGCGGAAGGAGAAAGAATGCCCGATCATTGGGACTGGAAATGGGACGTGGCCCACAAGCACCAGGATGCGCTTTGGGTGGGTGGCGTCAATGGAGGACTTCACATCAAATTAAAA
Source organism: Chitinophagaceae bacterium (assembly GCA_003151295.1). Taxonomy (GTDB): domain Bacteria; phylum Bacteroidota; class Bacteroidia; order Chitinophagales; family Chitinophagaceae; genus Puia. The sequence continues at coordinate 12,225 of PLXD01000150.1, forward strand.
GATACGAACTATACTCGTCCCCTGGTAAATATCTATTATCCTTTCGGGCCTTTGCAGGAACCTTTCTCCTGGAGCAACGGGGGAGCCGGCGGGGTGCATGTGGGCGCAGCGGAGGGGAGTTCGGAGGGGGTGGTGCGGGTGAAAGCCTTTTCCGGCGCCAGGGTCCTGGAACCCGGTCGATCCCTGTTCTTTAATTTCGAGTTGCTGATCACTCCGTTGAAACGATACGATAAGAAGGTCCAGTACGGCGACCGTTATTTCCATTTGGGGACCGATCAGAGCGCCCCGTTTATTTCCATGGCGGATGAAGCGGGCGCCAACATCATCAACCTGCATCACAAATCCGATATCTATCCTTTTATCAACTATCCTTATTCCGCAGAGAATATTCAGCCGTTAAGCGAATTTATCCGGGCAGCCCATTCCGACCATAAGCGGGTGAAAATGTATTATACCACCCGCGAGCTCACGGTCAACCTGCCTGAGTTCTGGGCTTTCCGGAGCCTGGGTGGCGAGCTGATCTTTCCGGGACCGGGGAATGCCGCCAGGACGAATATCCATCCCAACGGTCCCCCCCAATGGCTTGCGGACAATGTGAAGGACCATTACATTCCCGCCTGGCTGGCTACTTTCACCGAAGGGAAATACAAGGGAATGCAGGATATATCCATCATTACTACGCCGGATTCGCGGCTGAATAATTTCTACCTGGAAGGCCTGGATTGGATGGTGAAAGAATTGAAGATCGACGGAATCTATGTTGACGATTGTGCTATGGACAGGACCACGATCCGCCGGGCCAGGAAGATACTGGACCGGCAGCGTCCGGACCCACGCATCGATATGCATAGTTGGAATCATTTCAATGAACAGGGTAGCTGGGCTTCCTGCCTGAATATCTATATGGACCTATTGCCTTATATCGACCTGGTATGGATCGGGGAAGGCCGTGATTATAACCGGGCTCCGGACCATTGGCTGATCGAAGTATCGGGTATTCCCTTCGGGTTGCCCGGCCAGATGCTGGATGGCGGCGGCAATCCCTGGCGGGGCATGGTCTATGGCATCACCAACCGGGCGGGCTGGACCGATGACCAGACACAACGATATATATGGAAGATATGGGATCAATATCATTTCGCTNNTATATCATTTCGCTGATAAAGAGATGGTCGGCTACTGGGATGCCAATTGCCCGGCCAGATCGACCAATGACAGTGTGCAGGTGACGGTGTATAAAGGTAAGGACCAGGCCGTGATCGCCGTAGCCAACTGGTCGAAGCAGGACCAGGATTGCAGTATCAGGCTGGATAAAGGATTACTGGGATTCGATCCGGAGCAGGCCAGTTACCTGGTGCCGGCAATCCCCGGTTTTCAACCAGCGGGGAGCCTGCCGCAGAAACTGTCGGGTCTGAGCGTCCCGGGAGGCAAGGGGTGGCTGATCGTGGTGGACAAAACAGGGAAGTAGGAAATAGAGCAAAGAATATTCATTAAATCAACATACCATGAAGCGGATCCGATTTAAACGCTTATTAATCGCCGGTAGTTTTCTGCTGATGTTGCAGGCGCGGGCCGAAGCGATTGGAACTCTTCAAACGGAGTCTTCTATCTACGGTTCTGTCCATGACAGCGATGCCGTCAACCTCATTCCGAACGGCGATTTTTCGAAAGGAATGACGGGCGTGATCCCCGAAGGCTGGCAGGCGGAGGCCAAACGCTCCTCCCTGTCTCCTCATTTTTCAAAAATAGTGGAGGGAGGCCAGGGGCGGCTACTGATCGAGGGAAATGGACGCCCCGATGCGGTAGGGTATATACAGACCAAAATGAGCCTTCTATTGGGAAAGACTTACCTGTTCTCGGTGCATTTCAGGATCAGTGCGTCTATCAATCCGCAACGCAATCTGCTGTTCGAATGTGCGGGGCCTGATAACCTGGATGGCATCTTTACTTATACGAAGGCCGCAGACGGATGGGTAGATGGGAAGGCAAAGATCTTTTTCCCGGGGACCGGGACCGGTAAGGCGGCCATCCGCATACTCTTCCGGTTCAGCGATACGGGACGGGTCACGATCGGCAATATTTCTTTGGCGCCCACCACGCCCGTACTCCCGCGATGGGTGCGGGTGGCTTGCACCAGCGGGATTCCGACCCTGGTCGAAATCCCGGCCATCGCAAACAAAGCAGCTGCCGATAAGACGGATCTCCTGCTGCTTCCCGAGTATATGAACGGCGAGAATAATTATGAGACGCTCGGCGGTCCCTCCTGTACCCTGATGTCGCAACTGGCCCGTGAATATCATATGTATGTAGCAGGGGGGATCCTCCGTAGAGTCGACTCCCTGGACAGGATTTACAATACGGTCGTTCTCTATGATCGAAACGGTGAATTTGCCGGAATGTACGATAAGATCCATCCCTATAGTCCCGAAGTCAATGAATCCGGTATCACCCCGGGAAATAAGACATTGGTGCTGCAGACCGATTTTGGGAAGGTAGGGTTTATGACCTGTTACGATAGCTGGTTCACCGATGTTGCCGAGCTGGTGGCCCTGAAAGGTGCCGAGTTGATCCTCTTCCCCAATGCCGGTTATTACCGAAGTCTTATGCCTGCCCGCGCCACGGATAATAATGTGCGTATCCTGGCCAGCAGCCTGTATGTAAAGGACGGTATCTGGGATACAGGTGGTAGGGACGTACTCAATCCGGACAGTGATTCCTCCTCTTTTATGCAGGCAGGGCAGACTTTCAAAGAAGTGAAGTCTATACAGATAGGAAAGATGAACCTGCTGATAGCCAGCCTGGATCTTAATTTCTCGCCTTCGCCGCATTATAACGGGGGCACGATGTCCAGCTCACCGGCCGGCCGGCGCAACAGGAGGGATCAGCTCTATTACCCGGACCATGATATCATCCGGGAAAAGGAACGCTGGTGGACGGAATAGATGGGAAAGCATGATGAAAAATATAATTAACGTATAAACTATGCTCATAAAATCTTTCTGCTATCGGCTATCGGCCATCAGCTATAAGCGAACCTGCTTTCGCTACAATCTACTAGCTATCGGCTGCCAGCTTATAGCTAGTACTTTATACAGCCCCTCAACCCTGTTTGCCCAGGCGGCGGCTACGGTGAAAGAATACCGCCAATCCTTCCCGACCTATCCTTTTTCGGATCCCGACCCCATTCCTTTGTTTTCTCCGGTCTATCCCTATTTCCGTTATGACGGTTTTACGGACAAGCCGGTGCAAAAAGAGTGGAAGGTAGTGGAACTGGAAAACGAATATATCAAGGTGATGATCCTTCCTGAGATAGGCGGCAAAATATGGACTGCTATAGAAAAGTCCACGGGCCGTCCTTTTCTTTATTATAACCATACGGTGAAATTCAGGGATGTCGCCATGCGGGGTCCCTGGACCAGCGGCGGACTGGAAGCCAACTATGGAATTGTCGGTCATACGCCCAATTGCGCAACGCCGGTGGACTTGAGACCCGTAAAAACCCCGATGGCAGCGTCAGTTGTATTATCGGGGTACTGGATCTGCTGACCCGAAGCAACTGGCGGATAGAGATCAACCTGGCGCCGGACAAAGCTTTTTTCACCACCCAATCGTTCTGGTATAATGCGAGCCCCCTTGAACAACCCTATTACAGTTGGATGAATGCGGCAATAAAAGCCAGGGGCGATCTTGAGTTCATCTATCCCGGCACACGGTATATCGGTCATGAGGGGGAGTATGCGGACTGGCCCATCAATAAGAGTAATGGGAAGAATATTTCTTTCTATGAGTCAAATAATTTCGGCGGTTATAAGTCCTATCATGTTTTCGGCAAATACACCCATTTCTTTGGCGGTTATTGGCATGACGATGATTTCGGCATGGCGAGGGTTGCCACGCACGATGACAAGGCGGGGAAGAAGATATGGATATGGGGACTTTCGGGGCAGGGGATGATCTGGGAGAAATTATTATCCGATACGGATGGGCAGTACGTGGAAGTACAATCCGGAAGACTGTTCAACCAGGGAGCCGAGGGCAGTAGTTTCACGCCTTTCAAGCACCGGAGTTTCGCTCCCTATTCCAGCGATAGCTGGAAGGAATACTGGTTCCCGGTCCTGCACACAAAAGGATTCGTGGAGGCCAATGAATACGGGGCCTTTAATAGTAAATACGAGAATGGCTGGCTGAAGCTCTGGTTCTCACCGGTGCAGGCGATCCACGATTCACTCGAAGTCAGGGAGGATGGCAGGACGATATATAGCCGATTGTTGCAGCTGGCCCCCTTACAGGTCTTTGTCGATTCCATCAAAGTGGAACTGGATCCGCAAAAGCTGGTAAGCACCCTGGGGACCAATAAGCTGGTATATAATTCCGATCCCCGGGCGGAGGTGTTAAGCCGACCCGTCGAATCCCCTGCTGATTTTAACTGGAATACTGCGTATGGGCTCTTCGAACAGGGTAAGGAAGCGATGGATATGAAAGGGTATGCCCTGGCGGAAGAAAAATTGCAGGCATCCCTCGGTAAAGACCCCAACTTTCCCCCAGCCCTGGTAAAACTGGCGGAACTCTATTATCGCAACATGCGTTATTCCGAAGCCCTGGATTTGGCCAGGAGGGCGCTGGCCATCGATACCCATGCGGGAGACGCCAATTATTATTATGGATTGATCAATGCCCGTTTGGGTAATAATACAGATGCCAGGGACGGATTCGATATAGCCACGCTGACCCCGGAGTTCAGGAGTGCCGCCTACACGGAGCTGGCCAGGATCTGGCTGAAAGAAAAAGATTGGGATAAGGCCCTGGCCTCTGCTGAAAAGGCGACTGCCTATAACCGGTACAATATCGACGCGCTTCAGCTGGAGGCGGTCGTCTATCGTTATATGAACGATGCCGCCAGGGCCCGGCAGGCACTGGACATCATTCTCTCCTGTGATCCGCTGAACCATTTTGCAGGTTTTGAAAAATGGTTATGGCAGCCGGTGGAGGAAAACAAGTCCGCCTTCCAATCCCTGATCCGCAATGAGCTGCCCCGGGAGACCTACCTGGAATTGGGCGTATGGTATAACCAGGCCGGAGCGGTAGCAGAAGCGGAAAAGATATTTGGACAGTGTCCTCCGACAGCGGAGGCGACCTACTGGATCGATTTTCTGCAGGGTAAGAGAGTCGATTGTGCGACGATCGATCCCCTGTTATCCTTTCCGGCCCGATCGGAAACGGCTGCCGTATTGGAACGACTGCTGCAATCTCAATCCGACTGGCTGTTGAAATATCAACTGGCTCTTATTTATAAAGACCGTAACCGGGTTGCCGAAAGCAAAGCGTTGTTTTCTGCCTGCGGGAACGAGCCCATATTTGCGCCTTTTTATGCGGCCCGTGCGGAAATATTCAAGGATAGCGATTCCGCCCTTACCCAGTCCGACCTGCTAAAGGCCCTGAGCCTCGACAAGACCCAGTGGAGGTATCCCAAGCTGCTGACGGAATTTTACATCGATCACCGGGAATATGGAAAGGCACTGGAGAGGATCGGCCCCTTCTATGCCGGTCATCCCGGGAACTATATTATCGGCATGCTGTATGCTAGAACCCTGTTGCTTAACAACCGCTATGAGGATGCCTACCGTCTCTTATCCCGGCTATCCATTATTCCCTTTGAAGGGGCGACCAGCGGCCGGGAACTATACCGGGAAGCCACCCTGATGCAAGCCTTGCAGGAAATGGAGAAGCATCGCTTTCAAAAGGCACTGGATTATATCGGCAAGGCGGAGTTATGGCCGGAGAACCTGGGGGTAGGCCGGCCCTATGATGAGGACATCGATATCCGCCTGGAGGATTGGATGAAATATCTCTGTTACCGGAAAATGGGAAATAGCGGTCTTGCAACTGCGTCGCTCCGGCGGATCATGGATTTCAAGGCCCCTGCCGGGAGGATCAATGGTTGGACGGAAGCGGCTCTACGGGGAAACGATCAGGCAGATAAGGCGATGCATGAGGCTGCGGCCCTCCAGCCGGCAGAGGCAGGAACAACGGGAAAGGCGAAAGAGGCCAAAGAGGTCAATGCAAGGATCCTGCACCGGTTGATCCCTTTGCAGATAAAATTGTAAATTTTAAAACAGGTATATGCAAAGAAGACTCGTAGCATTTTTATTGGTTATTGCGCTGTTCTTAGCAAATGGAGGAGTCCGGGTGCAGGCTCAGGCGCAGCCCCAACCCCAGTCTGAGCCAATGGAGAGATACCAGCCCAATTGGGAATCTTTAAAGAAATACCAGACTCCCGACTGGTTCCGGGATGCCAAGTTTGGCATTTTCATTCACTGGGGGGTATACTCGGTGCCTGCGTTCGGCAGCGAATGGTATCCCCGTAATATGTATGATTCCACCTCCAATGAATTCAAACATCATGTAGCGACCTATGGTCCGCAAAAGATATTCGGATACAAGGATTTTATACCGATGTTTAAAGCAGAGAAATTCGATCCGGCCAAATGGGTGGCGTTGTTTAAAAAAGCCGGGGCAAAATATGTGGTGCCGGTGGCCGAGCACCACGATGGGTTTGCGATGTATAAAACGAGCCTGTCTAAATGGAATGCCGTAGAGATGGGACCTCATCGTGACGTGATAGGCGAGCTGGCCGCCGAGATCCGCAAGCAGGGATTGATATTCGGGCTGTCTTCCCATCGTATCGAGCATTGGTTCTTCTTTAATTTCGGGAGGCAGTTCGAATCCGATGTGCTGGATCCGAAATATGCGGATTTTTACGGACCGGCCCGGGAAGAAAGCGATGACCCATCTGCCGAATTTATGAATGACTGGTTGCTCCGGTGTACGGAGCTGGTCAATAATTACCAGCCGCAATTGTTCTGGTTCGACTGGTGGATAGA
>PLXD01000620.1 GCA_003151295.1 Chitinophagaceae bacterium
TGGAAGCAGGATGCCAACGCGGAAGGCGGAACGAGAAACCCGCTGATCGTATTCTATCCCAAAGGGATAAAAGACAAAGGTGGCATACGAACCCAATACGGGCATGTGATCGACCTGCTGCCTACCACTGCTGAATTCCTGGGAATAAAACTCCCGGATTCTATTCGGGGAGTAAAGCAGGATACGGTCCAGGGCACTTCCCTGGTCTATTCTTTCGCGGATGCTAAGGCACCCACCCGTCATAACGACCAGTATTATTATATTTTCGGCTCCCGCTCCCTCTATAAAGACGGTTGGAAGGCAGAGACCTACCATCATCCGGACTTTTTCGACATGGCGAATGTGCTTTCAGGCAAAACAGCCCCTGTCGAACGCAATTTCGATAAGGATGTCTGGGAACTCTATAACCTGAACGACGACTTTAACGAGCGCATCGACCTGGCAAAAAAATATCCGGAAAAACTGGAAGCCCTGAAGGTGCTCTTCGATAAAGAAGCGAAACAATATAATATCTATCCTTTCATCGATTGGGAAGACGTCCTCAAAAGAAGGATCCATGTCAACGCAAAAATCGTATTGCCCGGTCAGTAATGATAGAAAATAATTATTGCAAACAACTGTCATAAATAACAGGTACAAAAAATAAGCACAAATAATTATCTTAAAATATCTCCCAATGAATCATAAAAGACTTCTGATCTTTACGCTGGCAGCAGGCAGCAGCCTCATGGCCTGCATGCTGACTTCCACAACACTCCGGGCGCAGGAAACGCCCTCACAGACGCCCGGTCAAACCTACCAGGGTGTCATCGGCAAAACACTCGCAGATTCGAAAGAATGGTGGGCCCAGCCCGCTAAAGCGCCGGCAGGAGCTCCCAATATCATCTGGATACTCCTGGATGATGTAGGATATGGCGCTTCGGCCGCATTCGGGGGCGTGATCCGTACGCCAACGCTTGACAGCCTGGCTAACAATGGTCTCCGGTTCACAAACTTTCATACGGCGGCCATTTGCGCGCCTACCCGTTCAGCATTGCTTACCGGGCGCAATAGCCATTTCGTGCACGAAGGAGGCTTCTCTCATATCGCTATGTCGGCAGGGTTCCCGGGATATGACGGACGGATCCCTTCCAATGACGGAACCATCGCAGAAATCCTACGAGAAAATGGGTATAATACGTTTACCGTAGGGAAGTATGGCCTGACTCCCGATGAAGAAGCAACAGATGTAGGACCCTTTGACCATTGGCCGAGCGGAAAAGGCTTCGATCATAACTTCGGGTTCCTGGGTTCCCAAACCGATCAGTATAAACCCGACCTGGTAGAAGACAATGCGCATGTTACTCCGGACGGAAGACATTTGAATGAACAGATAACGGACAAAGCGATCGGCTATATTGCGCGACAGGAGAAAGTGGCTCCGGGCAAACCGTTCTTTTTATATTATGCACCCGGCGCCACCCATGCGCCGCACCAGGTCGATAAATACTGGAGCGATCAATATAAAGGGCGATTCGACGATGGCTGGGATGCATTCCGTGAAAAGGTATTGGTCAACCAGAAAAGATTAGGCGTCGTTCCCGCCTATGCACAGTTGCCTCCGCGTAACTCGCGTATACAGGCGTGGAACTCGCTGACCGCAGATCAGAAGAAACTATTCGCCCGTTTCATGGAAGTATATGCCGGCTACCTGACCTATACCGACTTCCAGATAGGCAGACTGATCAACTACCTGAAAGAGAATAGCCTGTTGGACAATACGATCGTATACGTCATCATCGGGGATAACGGCGCTAGTAAAGAAGGCACCCTGGAAGGTTCCATCGAACCCAGGACGAATTCCGCCAGGAAAAAAACAGAGGCGGATTATTTGAAGACCAACCTGGAAGATGTCGATTCCATCGGTACGGCCGCAGCAACTACCAATTATCCCCTGGGCTGGGCGCAGGCTGCCAACACGCCCTTCAGGGAATGGAAGCAGGATGCCAACGCGGAAGGCGGGACCCATAATCCCCTCATCGTTTTTTTTCCGAAAGGCATTAAAGACAAAGGAGGCATTCGCACTCAGTATGGGCATGTGATAGATCTTTTGCCGACAACCGTGGAATTTGCAGGGCTCAAAATACCGAAAACCATCAGAAGCATCCGGCAGGATAGCATAGAAGGCACCTCTCTGGCTTATTCTTTTGATGATGCCAAAGCCGCCTCCAGACACCTGGTTCAGCACTACTATATTTTCGGTTCCCGTTCCATTTACTATAATGGCTGGAAGGCTGAAGCCGCCCATCGGCCCGATAATATCGACTTCGATTTCAAACAGGGAGCACTGGTCCCCGACAAAAGCTTTGATGAAGATGTCTGGGAATTATATGACCTGACCACCGATTTCAATGAGCGGGTCGACCTGGCTAGAAAATACCCGGAAAAGCTGGCCGGGCTGAAAAGGATATTCGACGAACAGGCTGAGAAGAACCATCTATACCCGTTGATCGACTGGCACGATGTGTACGACAAGAAAATACACCATCCGAACGGGAGCGATACCCAGGGCCCGATAAACTGACAGTAAATTTTATGACTATAAAAAAGGAAGCCATGCTCATACAGGATATTATTTTATTGGTTAAAAAGATCCTTGTAGGGATTATCCTGGTCCTGATCCCACTCCTGATCTTCTATTACGGGCTGAAACTCGTGCAGCATGCTTTTTAAAAGAATATTCATTAACCATTAAACTTTCTTATATGACTATAAAAAAAGAAATCGCCGTAAAAATTTTCAGGGATGCCGTCGTCAGCCTGTTCATTTATGCGCTTCCCGTCATCCTGATGTTTGTTTTCCTCTATATAAAGGGTGAGCGGCCCTGGAAGGATCAAAACAGCCAGACCGCCCAGGCGCACTCGCTGCCTTTTATTGAAGCCGTTTTTAAGAACCTGGGGACCTGGGGTTTGCCGGCGATCATGGTGGTGGTGGGGATTGTCGAATTTGCCTTTCGGTTGTATGGTAATAAATGGAATAAGAACGAGCGTACCCTGGACATCGTGTGCTTTGTCATTCCCAAGGTGATCCTGGTCCCCATCACCACCTATTTCACGCTGGCCATGTTGCCTTATATCCTGCCCGCGGCGAAGAATATTTTTTCCTGGGTGCCTTTTGGATGGGCCTTTCTTATCATCGCGATCGCGGATGATCTGACTCAATATTGGTACCATCGCCTGCATCACCAGGTTCCCTGGCTGTGGAGGTTCCACCGGACCCATCATTCCGCTCCCTATATGGGCATGGCGATGGCCAGCCGGCAGAACGTCATTTACACCGTTTTCTTTTCGCAGATCTATCTCACGGCGGCCCTCACGTACTTAGGGCTGGGCTATGCCGCTTTGTTCGTGACCGGTATCAAATCGCTGATCACCCTGAGCGCCCATTCCAGCATTGCCTGGGATAAGCCCTTCTATAAATACAAAGTATTGCAACCGGTGGCCTGGGTGCTGGAAAGGTTGATCTCCACGCCTGCAACCCATCATGCCCATCATGCGGATACGNNACGGGATCAAGCACTACAAACAGGAAGAATGGTATGCCCAGTTCATGTGGCCCCTATTCAAATCGAAAAAGCAGGGTAGCGAACTGGCCCTGAATGGCCCAATGGTAGGGGATGAGCTGCCCCTTCGGAAGCAGGCAGGGATAGAAGAGGAGACCAGAGAAGAATAAGGCTTAGCGGGGGCCATACGGAAAGCGATCGAAATTGAATTGGGTAAAGATGTGTCGTCAGCAAAGGCAAAATAAAAAAATCATGCAATCACGAATACCAGGGATCAAATATCTGCCAGCCGTTCTTTTCATTTCATGCCTTTGCCAAGGCGTCTTGTCCTGCAAAAACCAGGTGCCCCGTGAAGACAAGGACACCGTGAAGCAGGTATTGGCATCCAACCGGAAAAAGGCCATTTGCTGTGAATCGAATATCCCTTCCCGCTTTGTAAGGACGGTAGCAGCTTCTTATCCGTCCCTGAAATTACCCGGTGGGTCTGCGAGTGCGGACGGTTCCGGCAATACTGCCGGTCAAGAAGGTGTTGCACAGCCTGCCCCCATTCCAGCCGCCGCCTCCGCCCCTTCCGCTGCAGAATCCGCAGCGCATAAGGGCATGGTCTGGGTCGCCGGGGGAACCTTTCGCATGGGGGCGGATAATAAACAGGCTCTCGCAGATGAATATCCCAAGCATGCCGTGACGGTCGGCGGTTTCTGGATCGATATCACCGAAGTCACGAATGCACAGTTCGCGGCCTTTGTGAAGGCAACAGGATATGTTACCACGGCCGAGCGTAAGCCGGTTTGGGAGGAATTAAAATAACAATTGCCACCCGGCACGGAGCGGCCCGACGAGAGCCTGCTGGTTGCCTCCTCCCTGGTGTTTGCACGCCCGGATCACCCCGTCTCTTTGGACGACTACTCCCAATGGTGGGCCTGGAAAAAAGGGGCCAACTGGAAGCATCCGCAAGGTCCGGGCAGCGATATCCACGGAAAAGAGCATTACCCGGTGGTGCACGTCTCCTGGTATGACGCACAGGCTTATTGCAAATGGGCAGGC
>PLXD01000573.1 GCA_003151295.1 Chitinophagaceae bacterium
ATTATTGGGTTCGTGATAGCTGGTGTTGCGTCCCCCGGCTATATATAGTTTATCGCCGATCACGGCGGCGGCGCAATGATCGCGGATATGCGGCGCGTCGGGCAGGGCCGTCCAGGTGTCGGTTTCGGGATCGTACTGATCGAAGAGGTTGGTCGTTCCGCTGGAGTGTCCGTGTCGTATTCCGCAGACGAGATATAATTTCCTTTTATAGAGCGCGGCTCCTGCGGCGCCCCTGCGTCTGCCGGTATCGAGGGTTGCGCCCGATCGCCAGTTGTCTTTTTCTGTATCATAGATGAGGGGTCCGGGGAGGTTGCCCTGGTCGGGAAATCCGCCGCCTGAAAAGGCTTCCAGCACGTAGATTTTATTTGCATAGGCTACCGGCTGGAAAGGGTTGAAACCCATGGGCGCGATGGATTTTTTTGTCCAGGTGGGGGTGGCCGGGTCGAATACTTCTATGGCATTGGCAGGGCCTTCTCCTCCCAACAGATATAATTTACCGTTTACGGCCGCCAGGCCGCATTCGCTTCTTCCGTTGGCACCATTCTTTGTTTGCACAACCTCCCAATGGGAGGGTGGATAAGACGAAGCGGGAAGGAAAGGCAATCCGAGAAGGAGGAATATTAGAGGTCTCATTGATTCGGCATTAAGAGATGACAAAGAGGATGAGTATCGGTCCGGGAAACTACTTGCCCGCGATAAGCATCGGGTGTACAGGATTCAGGTTGATGAAGGAAACGATCAACTTCCCTGAGGGTCCTGGGAAAGACCGGTTTTAAATATGCCGGAATATTCGACTATGACGGAGAGCCTACCCGGAGAGTTAAAGGCGAACCGACTGCTTGGTTTAAATATGAGAAATGAATGACTGGTCAGGTCGCCTTATCTTTCGTATTACGCACCAGCCCGACACCGGAAAAGAAGAAGATGACTCCCAGGATGGCGTATACAAAAATACTTTTTACATGCCTGGAGTTTTCTCCTCCATGCATAAAAGTGAAGGCAGCCAATATGAGGCCCGCAATGCCCAATATGGATATTATTATACCCAGTATTCTTTTTTCCATATAGTTGTTTTATAGGGTTAATTAATCTTTGAAAATGAAAATCGTTTTATATTTAGCCTGAATCCGGCTCTCAATAACCTTTTTCCTTCCTTGTGCATTTGCCTGTGCGCCTTGTTCATGGCATGGTAATAGCCGACTAACTCATATCTATTTCATTCATAAAAAGGGTAACTATGAAAAAAGTACTGTTATTTTTACTTGGGGCGGCGCTGACAACTCTTACTTATGCACAAACCACACCAAAAAAGGCAGAGGAAAGCGATTTACGCACGGATGTACGGGCGAAGAGCAAAGAAAATCATGCAGTGGCAAAGGATGTGACCCATTTAAAACTTAAGGACGCCAGAGCCGATCATCGGGTCGTGGCGGCCAGGAAAAAAGTTATCAGGCGGCGTTCGGCCCAACTAAAAAGCCGGGGTGTGAAACATCCGGTTTCGAGAGCCAAACACCAGATCCATGCACAGGATGAAACGAAGAAATATAAGGATTAAATTATTTAATCGTAATGGCAGGGATCACCGACCTCGCCCTTCTACACACCTATTTTTCAAATCTTAGGATAGAATAAGAAGTAGCCGGAAATACATACTCGCAGTCGGTATTTACCGGTAGGGTGAGGGTAGATTTCTTGGGTATGACCCTCTCGGGATTTTCAACCGTATTCTCCGATTGAAGAGTGCCTGCAAGTGTCCATACGGTAACCCCGGGTTTGCGATCCGGAAATCCCTTCAATACTATAGAAGCCTTCACGGGAGATTTTTCCGTGTTTACGACATGCAGTACGAGTGTTTTTCCATCCTCGCTTCGGGTAGCCGTCACATCGAGATCGCCTTCTACACTTTCCATCACCCGTAAAGGCAGGTGATTTTTGGCTGCCATTTGCTGGGCATAGAAGGGAGGCATGCCCCAAACCCTGGCAGGCGTGAAAAAGATCTGCCCCTGGTCCCAGCCGTTATCATTTTGTCCCAGAGCCTGTAGTCCGTTGGCTGCGCAAGAGGTGAGCAGAAAATCGCCATGGCGGCGGGTGGCGTTAAGCGTAGTCGCATGGCCCAATGCCCGTTGCAGGTTGTGAAGGTTTCCATTCTCTTCGAAGATGGTGCATTTCATGTCTGTGTTCGGATTCCATTTCAGGAAAAGCGCCTGCATTTTTGTAAGCCTTTTGTCGACCGTAAGGCCCGATTGCGCACTGTCGGCATCGGTATGCAGATCCCAGTAGGCCGCTTTACCATCCAGGGCTTTAAAAACACGTTCCATATTGGTGGATTGAGACCGCCACCAGGCCGCATTGATCAGTTTGATCTCGGGATATTTATCATGTATAGCCTGATACATGGCATTAAATCGCCCGATATAGTGGTCATATTCATTTACGTTGTCACTATCGATCACCTCTTCATTGCCAATCTCGATATACTGCACTTTGTAGGGTTGCGGATGGCCGTTTGCCGCCCGTGTTTTACCCCAGGGCGTGGTAATATCCCCTTTCAGGTATTCCGCCAGATCGGCTGCATCGGGGTCCGTTTCTTCGATATTTATCGCAAAGGCCGATTCAAAGCCGGCGGCTTCGCAGAATTTCAAAAAATCTTCAATGCCGAAACCATTGCTTGAATAAGGGTACCAGGTTCCCTGGTATGGAGGGCGCTTGTCGGGATCGCCGATCATTTTTTTCCAGCGATATTCCGGGGCATTTACCATGCTGCCGCCATACCGTACAAAGTTCAATCCTTCCTGCTGCATTTTGGTCGCAATATCGGCTCTTATGGGAAGTCCTTTGAAGGAGTCTTTGCCGGTGGAGCCCAGTACAGCCTGGTCTACCCATAGCTTCCCGGGGTTTTCAATATAGATGACAAATCGGGATTTGGCGTCCGTGCCATTGGATGTTAAACGGAAGGAATATTTTTCCCATTCTGTTGTTACGGCCTTGATTTTTTGAATCGCATAGGTTTTAGTTCCGTCGGCACTTTGAAGCGCAACGGTCACCGGCCCCTTCAATTGCTGTGCGCGGAGATAGATGCGACCTGCAAATTGCTGACCCTTTCTTAGGGCTATGCCCCAGCGGTTTAAGCCCCTGTTGGCAATGAGGATTTTTCCGGGAGCCCCGGCATGCAGGATCACCTGTGACTGCCTGCCTGTATAGGAATGGCTGCTGTCCAGTGTGAGCAGGGAGCCTTTTGCGCCGGTTTGAACGGTATCCCACATCGAGCTTACCGTATGAATATCACCGGTGCCAATTGCTTTGAATGTTGCAGCAGGTTCCTCAAAACTTTCCCCAAACAGGCGCTGATCGTACAATCCACCGTATATTTCATGATTGACATCTTCTATGCAGGAGCCATACATCGTAGAACTGATCTTGTTCATTACTTTGGCAGCATCGACAGATATGCGGGCATGGGATTTAGAGGTATCGGATGGGGGTATAGCTTGTGAAAAGCAGTGGGAGTAAACAAGGAGCGATAGTAAAGAGAGGAAAACCAATCCGTAACGTCTATTCATAGCGGTCAGAAGTCCACCCATAAGCTGTATTTTTATGCCCTAAGATAGGCAATCCTTACTTCAGATAGACAATCCTTCCTTTCGACAGCGGCCTTAGATAAAATGCCGCTCAATAATCCTCCCGATCGCGGTCGCCAATTCCGTATTGTCTGCGGTTTGAAAATACCAGGCAGGGTTTTTCTCTCCATCGAGGCCCTGGTAGAGGAAGTGTATCGACCGGTCTGGAAACTCGACCATAAATTCCCTGAGATCCTGCGAAGTAATGCGGATCGGATCTTCATCCAGTAAGGTGACGAAGGATGCTGAAAGAGGATCATTATTGTCAGTAATGATGGAATGCATAGCATAAAGTTAGGGAAAAATGCCGATAAAACTAAATTATTTAGTAATTTACTGCCTGAATAGGAGTCGTTATTCATAGGACCGGGAAGGATATGACAATTTTAGGCAGCGGAAGTATTTTAACCCAATTGGCAGAACACGGTTTGATCGATGAATATCAGATCATGCTGGATCCCGTTGCCATAGGAAGTGGCTCGCCAATATTCAAAGGCATTAAGCATAATCTGAATTTGAAACTTACCGCGACAAGAACATTTAAAAGCGGGAGTGTTCTTCTTTGCTACCAGCCGATGTGAAAGTGAGTTGGTAAGCGGGGTCGGTGCCTTTGCCTCATTATTATCTACTCCTTCAAATAAAATGAAATCTGTGTTTCAATATTAGTCATATCAACCTGAATGGGAGACTTCTTCCTTTCAAATACAAACAAACCATAAACATCATTTTTTTTATTTAGGTCAATGTATTCGAAGGAACCATCCTTTTTGATAAAAAGAAGATACCTGTAATTTTTTGAATCTATAATTGTTAATGCCGGCCAGTTCTTTTTTATTGCCATACGGGCATACCGCATCTCGTAGAAATAATCGTGCATAATACCTTTATAGACCGACGTATCAAGTAATGCCTTAATTTTTTTCAATTGAAGAGAATCGGGATAATAAAATACTGCTGCAGGTAAATTTATCGTTAAAGTGTCCGGATAAGTGCTGGGTGGTTTCTCTATATGCTTTGCTCTGCCTGTTGTTTTCGCGGTAATTGTCGTTTTTTTATTTGTAGCAGTATTATTGGTGCATGAAAAGATTATAAAGAATATCCATGTTGTAAGCAGAATGCTAATAAATCTAACAGTATTTTTCATCCGTTAATTTTTTGTTTTTTAATGGTCGGATGGACGATTCATGTTGTTAAACAATTCTTTAAAACTCGTAATTTTTATGCTTAACCTGATTGCAGGAATCTTCTTCAAAAAAAATCCTGAATTATTCAGGATTTTTTTCCAATGTATGTTATTTTATAAATTTTCTGGGATTAAAATCATGCTGCACATCAGAAGTTCCACAACCTGGTAATGTTAAAACCAATTTCGAATTGGCCACCCAGCACTTTTGTGCCATCTGTCTGAGTATATCCAAACGGGTTGTTTGTGTTATAGAGGCTATTCTGTTGCGAGTTCAGCAGGGAATAGTTGCCTGCAAACAACTGGAAGGTGTGGCCACTGGTATTAAACTCAAACCCAAATGCTATATTGGGATGGGGGTTATTGGTAGCAAATCTTGTAAGAGGCTGATCATAGTCAATAATAAAGGAAGTCCCCTCGGTTAATTTATATCTTGCGCATACAGCCAAGGCAAAAAGATCAAATTTAGCTTCATTAAATTTAACCTTTGCCGTGCTATCATATTTGGTGTAATAACCGGGAACAGAATTCTGATGAGATATGCTGGCAGCAACCTGCAAAGAAAATTTATCAGTGATCTTTCTGGCAATTATCAACTCGTTGAAAAAAGACAAGCGCTGCGTATTGTAGGTAAAAAGAACATGATTCGGATCCTCTATAGATTTATATGCCATATTACCATAATAGGTGACGCTGACCGGATATTTGCCTTTTGCTTGCTTCAAAATAGCATATTTGGCGCTTCCATCCCACAGCAAATTGTCCTTTGTCAGGCCGAAACCCAAGTATAAATTATTTATAGGCGCATAATTAAAACCGATCCGGATATTAGAAGAACCATAAATTCCCCATAAATCCTTATAACCATTTTGAACGGTTCCAAACCTGTGCTGAATATCCGCTTCAAAAGTTCCTTTAACAGGCACCATTACCGTTTGATCATCAATAATCCAGGTACTTTGGAAAGTATTTTTTACCGGCTTCGCTTTGGCATGGGGTGTTTTTTTCGTAGCAGCACTTGTGCTGTCTTGCGCATTAAGGGTTGATTGAATCAGGAAAAGACACACAAGAAGGGAAAATGGCAATACAAACCAGGGTTTTGGTATATTTATTTTTTGTTTCATCTTATTATTTTTTGTAGATGACTTAATTATTCGGGGCTCCGTTTTCAATCCAGTAATAAATCAGATTTATATCTGCAGAGGAAGGAATATTCGCCTCCATCGGTCCGCCATTAATCTCTTGATATATTATACTTTGGCTGGGAACAACCGTATTCACAAATCCACCGTTAATAAGATCTTTATATGCTTCAGCGGAATCCATGTAAGGTTGTTGGCTCCCGGGAACATGGCATCCGGACTTGGCACAACTGACATCCAAAATCGGAAGAATCTGATTATTAAAACTCACTGAAGGCGGGGGTCCGCTTAATATTACAGCTGGAACGATAACATCTCTGTAGCAGCCGCTTATAGATAAGCCGATCCCCATTATTAATATCAGCCCCGCAATTGTTATTAGCTTTTTCATGTTAATTCTTTTTTGGATCACTTGTTGTTGAAGTTCATGTTCGCCTGAATAGTAATTTCATCGCCAATGTTTGTACTCGTAATACCATAATCCCTGCAATTAAACTGGAAACTCAACTGAAGCCCGAAAACGCCGAACTTGCTGGTTCCTTCAGTAACATGGTTTTCCGGCACAAATGTCAATTTACCAACAATTGCTTCTGTCAATGGCGTAGCTAACCCTCCCCGCCATGTCAGATTTAAGTTTACGATATAATCAGAACCATTGGGATCAAAAGCTACCGAGGTAGTATGGATCTCTGCAATATTGGAATCGCTCAAATTCTGTACGCCATGTATAATTTTTATAGTGTTCAAAGCAGAAATATTACAACCTGAATCACGGGCCGGCTCACCGGTATTGGAAGTATTGATCTGAACATAACCATTAAAATATGTTTGGGAAGGCACATTTTCATAAAATGCCCAGGAGCTGTCTAATAATGGCTGCCCCGTTTTAGTATAGTACATCATTTCAGCGGGGGTTACATTGGCTAATCCAAAAGAATTAAAACGGCCAGTCAGCAAGCCGGATGCTCCAAGATAAGCTCCGGACCATAAAACACTGCAATGGACCTGGTCCAATTTCCATTCAGTTGTATCTCCCACTGTCATATTACCCGGAAGCAGGATGGCATTGCCATGGGAATAAACTGTTGTGCCNNACTTCATCTTTATGAGAACAGCCGGCGACATAACCATAGATACTCATAATGATGAGTATGATCATTAAAATCTGATTGCGTTGAAATTTCATAAAAACAGTTATTTAAAATGAATTAAGTATTTCATAATCTCCGCAAATTTATTTCTAAAAATCTTTCGCTTTCCTGACGCTTATCAAAGTATAAAGTGACATTTATCATACAGAATCCGCTTCTGTTCATCTACGTAACTCAATATTGTCCGGCTAAATTCGGGATGAATGACCTATATTCCCTCTGAAATAGCTGAATACACCGTACGAAATTCTTCCTGACTGAATCGATAGGGTAGCCGCTATAGTAACAATTCGATATATGTTTTCGGTTGGCTTCATTGATGAGGTCTTCTGAGTCCAGGATTAGGATCTCAAAAGCTTCCTGGAACGGGTAAATAGGAAGAAAATTAATATGATGAGGGCAAAGGCAGCCAAGTTTAAGAGAAGGCTAACTGTATAAATTTTCATATCGTTTCTTACAATATTCTTATCTGCAGATAATCCGGATAATTGGAAGAATAAATCTTTCACGAAAAAAAAGAAAAAGACAAAACTATGGACTAAACTTAATACAGTTTTTCTTCCAAGGGCGGGTAGCCAGAAAAGGATAGAGAAGAGGCCCCAAATTTTGAGGTAGGGCAATTGTACCGTCAGTTTTATATTCCCGATGAAATAATCCGGGTATAAGTTTTTTAATTGCAGGCACAGGTATAACGTACCCACCAGGGCGTAGGAGAAAGGCAAAAAAGAAACGAGGCTGCTCCTGGAATTATTTTTTGATTGTTTATTTCCGGCAACAAAAAGAATGAGAGAATATATTAAAGGGTAGCCGGAAAAAAAAGCCATCATTTCGAGTCGCTGCAGATATGCTAAAAAACTATTATCCATATAATTAAAGATATTCCTTTATCCGATGGAAAACCCGCTTGTGGTTGCCTTATCCGGCATTTTTCCCTTTTCGGGAATTTCCTTCTATCCCTATCGTGTATCCGTTCGATCTGATAAATATCATCTTTTCCGATGAAGTAGATCATGATTATGAAAATATTACTATACTAATTTAGCGTCTTCAAAAATCGGTTTGTTGCAATAAATAGTAAAATATAAAATCTTTTCAAGGTGTAAAATTCTCTTAACTAAAAATCATATTTCGATGAAACGACAATTAATTCTGGCAGCTTCGGTTTTAGCGTTGAGTTTTATGGGTGTCGCCTTCAAGGCTATGCAACCGCAACCCAAACCCTGGATCGTGCCTGATAAGTTTGCTAAAGCGGTGAATCCCGTAAAATCGGACGCATCGTCTATCTCGGCCGGCAAATCCTTATGGGGCACCCATTGCTCATCTTGTCATGGAAAAACGGGCTTAGGCGACGGCAACAAGGCCGCCCAGTTGAAAACGCAGCCTTCGGATTTCACGAAAGGGACTTTCCAATCACAGTCCGACGGTTCTATATTCTATAAAATAACCGAAGGCCGCGACGATATGCCGGGCTTCAAAAAGAAAATTCCCGATGAGGAAGACATGTGGAGCCTAGTTGTCTATGTCCGTACGTTGAAAAAGTAGGATGTTTAAAAATCGGCGCGTTTTAAAGCAGATCGCTAAAAAAATTAAGAAGTAGAAAGCAATGCATTAAATAAGGAGATGAATAAAAAGGGTCTGAAGCGGTTCAGGCCCTTTTTTATGGCCGTACGTCCGGTATTTGCTATTAGGCGATGCTTACCATAAAAAACCAGTATGATTTCAATTGTTTATTCCACTGAGTTAAATCATATTTTGGTCACCTGCACTTGATTAGTTTTATGAATTATTTAAAAATTACATTTTATGAACATGAACAACAAGGAGGAATTGACCAGGGAAAAAACCCCTTCACGCAGGAGATTAGTCCGGGGGCTTGGCATCTTGTCAATGTTAGCCGCTATTTCGGCGCTGGGAGGCTCCCGTTTCCGCGTCAGGAAAAATATAATCGCGTGTGCGCCGGAGAGTAATAAGAGAACAATCCGGATGCTAACCGAAGACGGCCGGCTGGTGGAAATAGAGGAGACCCGGATCCCGGTATCCGGTAAGAAAGGTAAGATAAGCGATCGCGAGCTTCAGAACTGGATAAAAAATTGATTGATAAATTTTCCTATAAATATTAAAAGCAATGTCAAACGAAAATAATTCCAGGAGGGAATTCCTCTTGACCGGCTTGGCGGCAGCGGGTATCGCGGCCGGATGTTCTTCCAAAAAGAGTGTTTTTGAGGAAGCGTCCGGAGATGAGGTAAAAGCAACCGGGAAATTGGTGAAACTATTATCCGTCGATGGCGAGGTGATAGAAGTCGATGAAGCATTTCTGAAGCCTGTCCCTCACTTACCACCTGTTTCGAATAGCGAAGCCAGGGTGGGTATACCGGGAAAAAAGTTTGTGATGGTAATAGACCTTTCCCGGTGTAAGAACCTGAAGAAATGCCAGTCGGCTTGCAATCACGCTCACGAATTAAATCCCGGGCAGAACTGGATCAAAGTTTATTCCATGCAGGATGCGGAGCATACTGCCCCTTATTGGGAACCCACCACCTGTATGCATTGCGATGAACCTCCCTGTGTGAAAGTTTGCCCGGTGGATGCGACTTTCAAGAGGCAGGACGGAATCGTTTTGATCGATAGCGACCGGTGCATCGGTTGTCGCTTTTGTATGGCGGCCTGCCCTTATTCAACCCGGGTGTTCAACTGGTCCGCACCGGATATTCCTGCCGAAGTGGCCGCTCAGCCTTATTCCTGCGAAAGCAGCGTTCCCCAGAAGAAGGGGACGGTGGGTAAGTGCGATTTTTGTGCGGACATGACGAGAATGGGGGAATTGCCGCATTGTGTGTCCGCTTGCCCGAACGGAACCTTCTTTTTCGGAGATATGAATGAAGATTCCGTTACCAATGGTTCAGATACTTTCCGTTTCAGCGACCTGATCAGGGATAAGGCTGGTTATCGTCTGATGGAAGATCTGGGGACCAAGCCCAGTGTATATTACTTGCCACCTGTCAACCGGAATTTCCCTTACGGGTCCGGTGTAGAAAAAGACAGTACCGGTCATCCTGTTACCATTAATTAATATTACCGTGGAAAATACAATCATTGACAATAAGATTACGCACGACCTGATGCCTGTGCCCTTTGGCTTCTGGGGTAAGATCTGGACCGGTATATTGTTGTTGTTTTGCGGGATCGGCGCCTTTGCCTATTGCCTTCAGTTGAAGAACGGGTTGGCAGTCACTTCCATGAGGGATTATGCCTCCTGGGGCATTTATATTTCCAATTTCGTATTCTTCGTGGCCATTAGCCTGGTTGGATCCCTGATAACAGCTGTTTTACGGTTGGCAAATGTTCGCTGGAGCACCCCTCTTACCCGGATTTCGGAAATAATCGCCGTATCGGCCATTATTTTTGCTTCTATCATTATCGTCGTGGATATGGGCCGGCCTGAAAGATTTCTGAACCTGGTGATCCACGGACGTCTGCAATCTCCCATCATTTGGGACGTCGTCGTGATCAGTACTTATTTTTTTATCAGCTTGCTGCTCCTTTATTTGCCCCTGTTGCCGGATTTGAAATTACTCATACAGTCAAGGGGAAATAGGAGCGATAGGTTGTCTAAAGTTTATCACTTTTTGGGTTCATTCTGGAAAGGCAATCCGGAACAGGTCAAACGGAGCAGGAAATCGATCAATCTCCTCTGTATTACCATTATCCCCGTGGCCTTTAGTATCCACACGGTAACGTCCTGGTTGTTTGCCACTACTTACAGACCGGGCTGGGACAGCACCAATTTTGGGGCTTATTTTATTTCCGGGGCCTTCCTGGTAGGCGCCGGGGCTGTTGTCGTGGCTATGTATGTCTTTCGTAAGGCCTATCATCTCGAGAGGTATATAACGGGACTGCATTTCGATAAAATGGGAAGGATTGTGGTGATGCTGGCCATGCTCTATCTTTATTTTAATATCAATGAATACCTGGTGCCTGCGTTCAAAATGAGGAAGCCGGAAGCGGCACACCTTATGGATCTTTTCGCCGGTGAATATGCGCCTTTGTTTTGGTTTGCCATTGTTGTAGGCATGTTGCTGCCCATAGCCATGCTGATGTTTAAGCGTGGGAGAAGGCCGTTGCCAATGTTTATTGCAGGCATTATGGTAGTAGTAGGAGCCTGGTTCAAACGTTACCTGATCGTTACACCGACCCTGTTGCACCCGTTTCTGCCCATGCAGGATGTTCCGGCAAGTTATCATCACTATTTTCCAAGCTGGCAGGAATGGGCGATTGCCCTGGGATCGCTTGCGGGCTGTCTGCTGGTCATTACATTACTAGTAAGAATATTTCCTATCGTTCCCATTCAGGAAACTATAAACGAACAACATGAAACCGCTAAATAAGTTTTATACGATGCTGATGATCCTGGGATCGCTGACACCGGTCAGTTTGTACGTGAAGGCCCAGGATTCAACAAAAAAGGATTTACTGGTCAACATAGGCTACTACAATGTCAATAATAACGTAGCCTACCTGGGCATACATGCGAGGACAAAGACCGATGGAAAATTCAAACCCGTCGGGGGAGCTAAAGTTCGTTTGTACCTCGATAAAGATTCTGCGGCCTATTTAACCGGCGACCTGATCACCGATGCCAAAGGGGAAGCCTATACCACCCTTTCCCCTTCCCTGAAAGATCTATGGAACAGCTCGGCCACTCATACATTTATCGCCTTATCTAACGGGGACGCGGCGTTTAACGCGGCCAGAACGGAGACCCCGGTCGCCAAGGCGCGCCTGCAGATAGATACGGGAGCGGGAAGGACCATTTCCGTGAGCGTGCTGGAACTCAAAAACGGGAGCTGGACCCCTGCAAAATCGGTGGATATAAAAGTGGCTGTGAGACGTATGGGAGGCGATCTCGCCGTTAGTGATAAGGAAAGTTATACGACGGATTCTACCGGGAAGATCGACGCGGAGTTCACCCGCGAGGGCCTGCCGGGGGATAAAAAAGGTCTTCTGACCCTGGTGGCCAAAGTTGAAGACAATGATCTTTATGGTAACCTGCAGGTGGAAAAGACGGTTCCCTGGGGGTCCGTTTTAAATTCCGAAAACAGCTTTAATAACAGGTCATTGTGGGCAGCCCGTTTTAAAAGCCCTATATGGCTGCTGTTCATGGCTTATTTTATTTTTATAAGCGTCTGGTCGGTGCTCATTTACCTGATTTACCAGTTTAGAAAGATTAAAAAAGCGGGAAGAACGGTGTAGTGCTTTGCATAATTGATCTCACTCATATAATAAAAAAGTATATTTAAGCGCTTCGGCGCTTTTTTTATTGGAATTTGTTACCATTTATTGGTTTTCCGGAAGGAAGAATATCCTAGCAAAATACTTAACTTGAAAGGGGAAACTATCGTCTATTTTAAACAGGCTTTAGAATAAATGCAGTGAGTATGGCGAATCCGGAAGAATTCCAGTTTAAAGAATCCGCTTTTTTTGAAATGACCCCCGACCTGGTATGCATCGCGGGCCGGGATGGATTTTTCAGAAAAGTGAACGCTGCTGTTATTAACAAATTGGAATATACCGAAGATGAATTAATGGCCCGCCCCATTTCATCGTTTATCTACCCGGAAGATGAGCCACTTACCAAGCATAACAGAGAGGAGTTGTTGAATGGTAAAGCGTTGGTAAATTTTCAAAACCGGTATGTGACAAAGTCGGGAACGATCATATGGCTTGAGTGGACCTCGATTTACTTTTCAGACAGGCAGTTAGTATTCGCCATTGCGAAAGATATTACCGAAAGAAAACAGATAGAAATAGAGATCGAGGGCAAATACAAAAAGTTTAAAAGTTTAACATCCCATTTCANNTAAATTGGCTACCGTATTGAAAATGGACCTGGAATGGATCAGCAATAACGATGCCGATTGGCCTACTGCTTCGAAGAGCAGAATGGAACATGCTTTGGGAATTTCCAAGCTTCTCATCACAACGATACGGAGGATTTCATTTTCCATCAGCCCGAATATGTTGGAACATCTTGGATTGAATGCCACGTTGGAATGGCATTGCAGAGAGTTCTCGATAATGAACGGAATCCCTTGCAGCTTCGAAAGCGCATATGATGAGAAGAGTCTGACGGAAGAGATCAAAATTGATTTATTCAGGATCTGCCAGGAATCGCTTATGAATATTCTGTACTATGCACGCTCCAGCCATGTAAAGATCACTATAAAAGATGCCGGCGACCAGATATGGCTGACCGTCGTTGATGACGGTATTGGTTTTGACGTCGATCAGCAAAAGCGAAGACCTGGATTTATCCGGATGCGTGAACGCGCCGCTTCGATCAACGGCCATTTAACGATTGAAAGCGGTATCGGGAAGGGTACAAAGATTTGTATCACCATCGCGAAGCAATAATATTGATTCCCGGTCACCTTTCCGGCCTCGTTACGATGAACTTCAACTTCAACGATTATAACTTCAGCAGCCTCCCCTCTACCGCCTGAAAATAGTGGACGCGGTGGCAACGATAGTTATTCGGTAACGGGCTGCGGGGATTTACCTGGTGGAGATCAATTCCAACGGGACAAAATATACCGGGAAGATCCTTAAGCGTTGATAGTTGCCGCGATCTGGGTTTACAGGGTATCGGGTGCGGGTTCGGAAATGATTATTATATTCGTCTTGCTTTTGAGTTCGCTCTCTTGCTTTTGAAAATTCTTAATCATTCGGTATGAAAAAATATTGCTTTCCGCTTTTGCCACTGTTTGCCGCCCTTTCCTTCCATCTTTCTGCGCTTGCGGATATCCGGCTCCCGGCCGTTATCTCCAGCAATATGGTATTGCAGCAGCAATCGAACTGCAAACTTTGGGGCTGGTGCGAACCCGGGGAAAAAATTTATATCACGGGTTCCTGGAATGATAAGACGGATTCCGTGACGGGCACCCGGGATGCCAACTGGCTGATCATGATTCCGACCCCTGCGGCCGGGGGGCCTTATACAATTACCTTAAAGGGTCGTAATACCCTCGTGCTGGATAATGTCATGATCGGGGAGGTTTGGGTCTGCTCCGGACAATCCAATATGGAGATGAGCGGTTCCTGGGGTATGGCGGATGTGCAGAATGAGATGGCGACCTGCGCCACCGATAATATTCATTTTTTTCATATCCCCATGACGACTTCGACGA
>PLXD01000563.1 GCA_003151295.1 Chitinophagaceae bacterium
ATAAGATAATATTACGATTCGATATATTAGAGACGCCACCCGTTCTTTCATACTACCTGTATTAAAAAAAAGTTTCTTAATCGCCGGCCGCCCTGACGATTAAAAGGAAACTCCAGTATTTTCCCTTCTTTTTTAGCAGTTTATTACCCGGATCGACGTCTACCCCGAATAATATCCGGCAGAACCCCTCATGGCTGCTTATGAACTGATGGTTGCCGGAGAGGTGATTCCCGGAAGATTCAGGAAAACGATGGAGAAGCCCGAGCCGCTTATACCCGGAAAGGTCGAAGCCTATTCTATCGATCTGCACAGCGTGGATCATGTATTCAAAAAGGGGCATAAGATAATGGTGCAGGTCCAAAGCACCTGGTTCCCCATCATCGACCGCAACCTTCAAAAATTCGTGACGAATATTTTTGAAGCTACGGAAACGGATTTTCAGATAGTCAGGCAAAAAATATTCCGTTCCGCTCAATGCTCGTCGCATATCGAATTGCCGGTCATGCCATGATAAGCCATGATGATGATTATTGGGCTATTCCCTGATCGGACTATTTCCTGGGAGGAAGGTCGAAGGCTACAGCCTCATGGTCGAAATTTCCCTTGTGTGAACCGTCGCAGAAAGGTTTGTTCTTCGAATGGCCGCATCGGCAGATGGAAACGACTTCCCGGCCGCCCAGGCCATAAACATTCCCGTTCTTATCGACGATCTCAAAATCGCCTTCTACCTTGATCGATCCGTTACTATTCACTGTAATCTTTGTGGTTGCCATCTTGAATTGTATATAAGGAATTGTATAAGTCGCCAAAAATAGGGAAATCAGGTATGAGTACGCGCTTTTTTTTATTTTCCATTCAGGACATCATGGATATTCTTTAAAAGAGAGACCGGCCCCTGTGCATCCTGCAATAATTCCCAGATCATGATCCCGCTTGTCTCCTGCATCGCCAGCGTCGTTTTCTTTCGGATCGTGGTTATCCCGTTGTAATACATTGTCTCTCCGTCCGGCAGGGCGACCTGGTCATCATAAGCCGAGGCCGGGTAAGCGGCGACGATCTTGCTAAAATTCATGTCGGAAGTCATATTGCCGGGGCCAAAGCCATATCCATAAAAGGGAAGGCCCAGGGTCATTTTGAATTTGGGTATGGAGCGGGTTTTCCCCCAATAGACCAGGTCGCTGACTGCGCTGTCATAAGGTGCATGCGGACCCGGATTGGAAGGTCGCCAGGGACCCGTCTTGTCATAGGACATGATGTTGATAAAATCGAAATTCGCCAGGGCCGCGTCAGGGGTATTGGCTCCATAGGGAGTCGCCACTGCGGCGGTAAGCAATTTTTTACGGGCCCTTACCATCGAAGAAAGGTCGGACACAAATGGCGCATAGTGCTGATCGATCGCGCTGCCCTCCAGGTCCACGTCCACCCCATCGAGCTGGTATTTATCCAGGGTGGAGGCGATCGACTGTACGAAGGCGGCCCGTTTGTCATCGGTCAGAAAACCTGTAAAATAAGCCGGTATCCCGCCACCGCCCATCGACATCAATACTTTTACGCCTGCACGGTGAGCCAAGTGCACGATCTGCGGAATGACCGGGATATCGGCAAAGGCGCCGGATGAATCGGGGTTGATAAAAGCCAGGTTCAGGTGGGTGATGCTGCCAAAATCGAAATTCGATAAGAAGCCGGACAGGTCATGCCTGCCGACCGGCAGGTAGCCGATCACCTTAAAGGAAGAGTTATGGGCTGACTGGGCCATGGCTCCGTTCTCTTTATATGCCGGGAGCACCAGAACGATCAGGGAGAAAAGCAGCAGCCATTTATAAGAGATACCCGAGCGCATTTTGATAGATCTTTTCATGAATATACGATAAAAGGGGATACCGTTAACGGCTTATTGCGTAACGATATCCCCTCTTCTTCAGTGCTGTTCTCTTCTGTGCTGCTCTCTATTGGTTCAGCTCAGTTGAACTCACTTCAGCTTAGCTCACCCTTAGCTTACGACTATGCTCCGAAGGGGCTGTTCTTTACCGGGAATGATGGGTAGTGTCACCTGCAGGACTCCCTCCTCGTACTTTGCGGCAATATTTGCGGCGTCGACGGATTCGTCCAGCGTAAAGGTCCTTACGAATCCCCCGCGGCTATATTCCCGCCTGATCCATTCAGGTCGGGGGAAACCCTCCGGCGGAGTGTAAGAGACTGTCAGCTCATTTCCCTTTACATCAAGCAGGAAATGTTCTTTGATTCGGCCCGGAGCGAAGACCAGGATTTCATAGCTGTTCTCAGTCCTGTAAATGTTGACGGCGGCTCTTTGCATGGAACGGTCAGACAGGTGATGCTGGTGCCTGCCTCCGTAATTGCCTTTTGCGGCGCATGACTGATTGTAGTACATGTTCTTTCTTTTTAGATGAAATAATTGAGAATCTAAATAGGAAGACGAATGAGCGGGGAAAATATTTTAGAATATTTTTGTAAGTTACATAGATGAATCGAAGAACGATTGCCTTTCTCGCCCTACTGAACTTTTCAAGTTCGCTCTTTACAGGTCTTTTTGCCCAGCAAGGGGAAAACGAACAGGCCCGGAAATACCGGGCGACGGGAAAAATGGCCGCCGAAAGGAAAAAGATAGCAGACCAAATGGAGTACTCCTTACAAAAAGAATTGCTCGATAAATGGTATCCACGATCGATAGACAGCTTGTATGGCGGGTTTCTCAGTGCCTGGACCTATGATTTCAAACCGGACTCCGATCAGGATAAAATGATCGTGACCCAGGCCCGTCATACCTGGGTAAATGCCAAAGCCTCCGAACGCTATCCTAACAGGCAATACTATAAAAGCGGCGCGCGCCAGGGATTTCTCTTTCTCAGGGATATCTTGTGGGATCAGGTCTATGGGGGGTTCTATACGCTCGTCGATAGAGAGGGCCATGAGAAGAAAGGCTATTTTGCCCCAAAAGAAGCCTATGGTAATGCATTCGGCATTTATTCCCTGGCTGCCTATTATCACAGTTCCGGAGATACTGCCGCACTGGACCTAGCGAAAAGGGCCTTTTTGTGGCTCGAAGCCCATAGTCATGACCCTGTGTATAAGGGTTATTTTCAACACATGCAAGAGGACGGCAGGCCCATCAAAAGAACCGCAGATATTCCTTCCACGGCAGAAACAGGTTACAAAGATCAGAATAGTTCCATCCACCTGTTGGAAGCCTTTACGGAACTGTACCAGGTCTGGAAAGACGAACTGCTTCGGGAGCGGCTGCAGGAAATGCTCCTGCTGATCAGGGATAAGATCCGTACGCCCAGGGGGAGTCTTATCCTTTTTTCCAGCCAGACTGGACCCCCATATCATTCAGGGATTCCAGCAGGGAATGCATCCTGCAACACCGTGGCCTCGACCACGTATCCTTCGGACATGATCACGAGACAGCCTACCTGATGCTGGAAGCATCCCGCGCCCTGGGCAATACAAATGATCTCCTTACGCTGAACGTCGGCAAAAAAATGGTCGACAACGCTTTGGAGAATGGATGGGACAAGGATCTGGGCGGATTCTATGACGAAGGTTATTATTTCAAAGGAGATGACAATATTTCCATCATCAGCGAAAGCAAAAACTGGTGGGCACAGGCCGAGGGGTTGAACGCTCTTTTACTGATGGCCGGCAAATATCCAGATGACCCAAATCAATACGAAAAAAAGTTTGAGCAGCAGTGGCAATATATTCAAACCTGGTTAATTGACCACGGGCACGGCGACTGGTACCAGGGCGGACTGGACAAACAACCCAATTATAAAAAAGCACTGAAAGGGCAGATATGGAAGGGGACCTACCATGTATTCAGGGCGCTGATGAATTGTACAAACCTGCTGCACCCAAATACAGTAATGCCGCCGGCGCCTTTTGGCATCAGTTATAAAAAGTCGCCGGCCCCTGTTTTAAGATGGCATTCGCCGGGGGGCAAAACCAGGCTTTTGGGATACAATATCTACCTTAATAAAAAACGAATAGGTTTTACACCGCTTACTTACTGGCATGTCCCGGCAGGCATTCCTGTCAGTGGAAAAATAGCTGTCAGGTCGGTTGACCTGCAGGGGAATGAATCGGTTAAGGCAGGATATTTGAAGTAAACCGCCCGCAGGGACAGCGCATCACCGTCCAAAGTCACCGCATCTGACGGCGGGGATATTAAAACAATTTTCATTGGCCTTTGTACTATTCCGGGTGCCAACGAACCGGTGAAACAGCTAAAACTTAAAAATGGGGCTTGAGAAACATTATTCAAACAGAAGCGGATGGCTGCGGGCGGCTGTTTTGGGCGCAAATGATGGCATACTGTCAACAACAAGTATAGCTATTGGCGTAGCTGCGGCCAGCGATACAAGAAGCCCGGTCATCCTGGCTGCCTTAGCCGGATTAGTAGCGGGCGCATTATCAATGGCAGCAGGTGAATATGTTTCTGTAAGTTCCCAATCTGATATTGAAACCGCAGACTTAGTGCGGGAAAAGAAAGAACTTGAAACGATACCGGATATCGAACTAAAAGAACTGGCGAAAATATACAGAAAAAGAGGTTTAGACAGCCATTTGGCCATGCAGGTAGCGGAGCAGCTTACAAAACACAACGCACTGGAGGCCCATGGCAAAGACGAATTAGGAATTAATAAATTCTCGCATCCGAAACCGCTGCAAGCCGCGCTGGCATCAGGCGCATCTTTTATTTCGGGCGGGATTTTACCATTTTTTGTTTCATTGTTCGCGCCGGTACATGTTATGGTTGTTTTGTTATATGCCTTTGCAATTGTATTTCTTGCATTGTCGGGCGGCGTTGCGGCAAAAGCAGGAGGCTCGGGCATGATAAAAGGAATAACAAGGATTTGCTTTTGGGGGACAATTGCTATGGGTATTACTGCCCTTGTGGGATATTTGTTCCATGTAAAAACAGGGTAACCCCTTGCATGCTAATGTAATCCCGATAGCTATCGGGATGTCAAACGATGTACTCCGTCCCGGCCGGGTCTGTCGCAGACGACCCTGCGTTGCCCTTGCATCCGGGAACGCAAGGCCCTGTGCCAGAGATGCGGGGACAGAATTCAGACAATGTGTAGGGGCGATCCCTTGTGGTCGCCCCGCGGAGCACAGGTGCTCCTTTATCGACATTTATTTTAAACGCGATTTCCCTGAGCGGGATTGTTTTTATTCTACAGAATTCGTTATTTTTGTTTAAATTTATTTCATTATGATTGAAATACCTGAAGAAGAATTGCTGCGAAAAGGCAAAATGACCAAATCGCCGTTTAAAATGACTTTTGAAGAAGAAAAGGCATGGCGGATTGAAAAGCAGGCCGAAGCGCAGGCTTTCCTGTTCTCCATAGGTCAGCCGCTGGTTTATGAAAAAGACGGTGTAATGATAGCTGAGTATGCCGACGGCAGGATCGTACCTGTTCACTAATGTCGGCCATTCATATTATTGCCGGGCCGCCTGGTATCGGCAAAAGCACCAACGGTTTTGATTATATTGATAAAGACCTTGACATCCTGAACGAAGACGATATGCGTTTCAGGTATAAGGCAAAAGGCTATGCCGATTACAACGAATATTCTATTTACCGGGTACGCGATATTATCAGGCGCAAGCTCATCCGCAACGAAGATATCGCCCTCGAACTGAACCTGGGCTACCCCCACCAGTATGAATATGCTTTGGCCGCAAAAAGGTTCAGTAACGAAAACCTGTTGAATATTATCCTTTTTTTTACCGATAGTTTACAGTTGTGCATCGACAGGGCAAAAATCCGGCACGAAAGCGGCCTGCACCTGGTAATGCCCGAAACTATTACCGAAATGTATAACAATACCATTCCGCTGCTTAAAAATAATTTTGATGCCGTAGATAACTTAAGCCTGATTGATGCAAGCCGGAAAAATGATTTTCTTACCGTGGCTAAATATAATAAAGCAACTAAGAAACTGGAATTGGGTAGCCAAAACCCGGATTGGTTTAAAAATGATCTGAGGCCTTTTATAGAACAGTATTTGCGCTAACCAGTAACGACAAAATGTTATATTTATTCACGCGCCCCCAATTATGCGGGTATCGCCCAGATTATTGAGGTGGATTGTTTGTTTTTTTAGCGTAGTGTGTAGTCGCAGCCTACAAGCATAGTCGTCCGAAGTCACAGACTTCGAACAGCGGGCAGCGGAGCTTATATTATACCAGTGCAGGCCCTTATTTGCCATCTGTATTTAATGGTTGATCGTTCTGTGGGAAGATGCGGATGGTTTTGATATATCTTGTTTCATAATAGGGCGTCTGAAAGTCGGTTTCAACAACGCCCCGATTTTTACCGGAGGTGGAGTGCATGAACCGGAGGGGTTCGCCAGGGGTGGAGGAAATGATGCCAATATGCCCCACAATGCGGCGCGAACTATCTAAACCGGTAAAAAGGATAAGGTCGCCCAGTTTGGCTTGTTTCAGCGGGATGGGGTGTTGAACCGGTGTGAAATCAACCGAAGTGCGGGGTACTGCAATGCCGAAATGATTAAAGACGTAACTTACAAAACCTGAACAATCCAGGCCCTGCAGCGGATCAGCAGAACCATATTTATAGGCTGTACCGGCGAGCGAACAGGCAAGGTTCACCAGTTCATAAGGCGTAGTTTTCCCGGTTTCGATATGGGTGATGTGTTCGGCCTGATACGGCGTTAATGGTTTGGTGTGATGACAGGCACAACACAGCAGCAAAAACAGGACGTAAAATACAGAACGGAGCTTCATGATATACTGTTTTTACCAACAGTCGGCCTCAGCAATGGTTTCAAAATAACCGGAAAGATTATTGGTTTAGCTCCCACCCTGGCGGGAATTAAGAGCTGACATAGTCGTCCGAAGTTGCATACTTCGGACAGCGGGACAACGGATTGCCGCACACAAGTCTATGACAAAGCAAGTGTAATTATCATAGTCTAATTGATATTGAGTAAATTGAGTTACCTTTGGAATATATCACAGACTTTATTGCTTATAATGTATTCATTTGTTAGTTTATTTTCAGGTTGCGGCGGATTTGATCAGGGCTTTATTGATCAGGGCTTCAGGTGCTTAGGCGCTTACGATATAGATCCTATAGCTGTTGAGGTATATAATCAAAACATAGGAAATTATGCACAGGTTTATGACCTTTCTAAAGCAGAACTACCTCGAAATCTTGTGGAACCAATTGACATCGTATTATCAGGATCTCCGTGTCAAGGATTTTCAACTGTGGGAAAACGCCGGATGGAAGATCCAAGAAATAAGTTACTTTTGGTTGGCGGCAAAATAGCAGTTAACTTAAATGCCAAATATTTTATTGCAGAAAATGTAATGGGCTCTGTTTCCGGCGAGCATAAGCTTTATTGGAATGAGCTTGAAAATTATATGATAGACAATGGTTACGATGTGGAATTCCACAAATGCGACGCTACAAAAATTGGACTTCCACAATCAAGGAAAAGAATTATTATGATAGCATTTAAAGGGGCTAAAAAAATAGATATCGAAATGCCACTCTTTGAACAAGTATCGCTAAAAGACGTTTTTAATAACATTGACAACGCACCTAATCATGACAAAGAATACTTGTCCGTAAACTCCCGAGAATATAAAATAGCCTTAGAAATAAAACCCGGCCAAAAATTAAGTAATGTACGGGGTGGTGACCGAGCTGTTCACACATGGAATATACCAACTGTTTTCGGCCAAATAAGTCAGATTGAGGAACAGATTTTATTAGAAATAATGGGATTGCGAAGGAAAATTAGAAAGCGAGATTTTGGGGATGCCGATCCAGTTGATATTACACTTCTTAAATCAAGGTA
The DNA here is from genome assembly GCA_003151295.1 of Chitinophagaceae bacterium. Taxonomy (GTDB): domain Bacteria; phylum Bacteroidota; class Bacteroidia; order Chitinophagales; family Chitinophagaceae; genus Puia. Next base: position 7,858 of record PLXD01000563.1, read on the forward strand.
TGATCATGACATTTCAAAGAATTTAAAGTCTTTGATTGTTAAAGGCTACCTGAGAGATACTGGGGGAAATACAATAGATTTAGCTCATACTTTTAACGGTAAATATCGAAGGTTATGTTACACAAAGGTTTCACCAACAGTTGATACCAGGTTCGGCAATCCTAAATATTTTTTGCACCCGGAAGAGCATAGGGCAATCACGGTAAGAGAGGCAGCGCGAATTCAGGGTTTCCCGGACAGCTTTATTTTCAAAGGAAATAAAGCTGAACAATATAGAATGATTGGCAATGCAGTGCCTCCTAAAATGTCATATTGGTTGGCGGCTCAATTGAATAAACTACCAAAGGTCACAAATGAATGATTTTATAGAAAAAAGAGTTACCGAATGGGCATTGTCGGATTCGGAGATAAGAGAGGTTAATTTTCGCATAATCCATTTGGAAAAACGATTATTTAGCGACTATGTGCCCTGTAAGTATCATGACTCTGATTTTTTTATAAGATTAAAAAACTGGCTGGGCAACATTACCGATACTAATGACCAAAAAGCGCTTTTTGAAATAATACCCAATTTTTTTTATGTAGGTGACGAAGAAATAAATTCACTTTATCGGTCTGCTTATAATATCGAAATTGCAAAATGGCTTATAGACGTTGTTCCGATTAACTTTCGAGACACTGATAATGAAACAGTTTTGAAGCAAGCTGTTATCGATACATGGTTTTGTCCTATAACAGACAGCTTTTCGATTAACGACTTTTTTAAAATAAATAATATCCCTTCGAGATTTGATTTACGGCCGGATTGGCATTCTTTAACCGAATTATCCGATCCCAGTGCAATAAGCGATTATGTTACCAGGAACAATATTAAGCGTATTGTTATGCTGGAAGATTTTGTAGGTAGCGGAAGCCAGGTAGCGAGCAGAGTTATATTTGCTTGTACCTGCCTTCCTATCGTAGAAATATTATGTATTTCATTAATTACCTGCCCCATAGGAGTTACTACACTCAATGCGCTTACGAGCAGATTTGGCAACTTGACAGTCAAGCATATTATCGAAATTCCGGCGGAGTATTTGATCAGCAAAACAATTGCTACTGGTGAACAATTGATTTACACGAATATCAGAGATCTCGCTAACCGCAGTTATTTAACAGTTACCGATGGTTTGTTGCCGGGACCAAAACCCTATTACCCGCTTGGATATAAGGAAACAGGCGGCTTAATTATATTAAATACGAATGTTCCAGACAACAGCTTACCATTAATACACCACACATCAAATACATGGGTGCCATTATTTAAAAGAATTACTAGTGTCATGTCACTAATACTTT
>PLXD01000140.1 GCA_003151295.1 Chitinophagaceae bacterium
TTCTGGCAATAAACATGCTTGCCCAGCTGCATGGCGGACAGGGTGGCGATCGCATGGATATTGTCGGGTGTGGAAATGGAACAGGCATCGATATGCTTTTTCTCCTTGTCCAGCATCTCCCGGAAGTCTTTATAATATTTGGCCTTTGGAAACCGCTCTCTCGAATTGGCCGCTCTTCGGTCATCGACATCGCACAAGGCCACGATATTGACTTTGGGACTTGTCGAAAATTGCTTCAGATCATCTTCCCCTTTTCCTCCGACTCCGATTCCGGCAATATTCAACTTATCGCTCGGCGCTGTGAATCCGCGCCCCAGTACATGTCTGGGCACAATCACGAAACCGCCCGCAGCAAGAGAAGCACCTCTTACAAAGTCTCTCCTGGAAACCTTTTTACTTTCATTTTTTTCAATTGGCATTGTCGTTATTTTATTGTTTTAATGATCACTTGCAGATGGTGTTAAAAGATTGACTGTTCGGATATATGAGAAGAACCGGGGTTCGGGATACTCAAAGGGAGAAAGGATTTTTTAACCAACTTCTTTTAAAAGTTTGATAAATAACTACTTATACAGTACAGCCATTCTGTTAATAATAATGAAATATCTTACCGGATCTATAGAAATATAAGATCTGCTTTATATCCTGGATCGCTCTCGGGTTCGGCATGTCGGGATACCTCATCGGGCTTTGGAGAGCTCAAGTCCTTCTTAACGAGAAAGGATACTACTTCTGGTGGCAAAAAAAAGCGTGGCCATCAGGCAAAAAAAAGACAGATGACCGTCTCTGGCGATTATCTGTCTTTTTTGGGGCTTACCTGCTTCGGAAATCAGGAATTTTTATAGGCTATAGCAAATTCTTTTGCGAAATCTTCCAGCTTGGTTTTTGCCAGGGCTGGCTTATTCTTTTTATAATCGGCAAACATTTCCCCACTCCTGATCGCACTGCCCATTTCCACGAAATTCGCGGCTACGTCTTCCGGCAACCCGGCCTGCATGGCGCCCTTCAGCGCATCTTCATCCTTGAATTCTACATACTGCAGATCGGGCTTGCCGATTGCGGCCCCAATGACCGTTGTTATTTCCTTGCTGGTTCTTTCGTCGCTGGCAATGTAACGGATGCTTCGACCTGTAAAATCTAACTTCAATAATTCCTCCGCCGCTGCCCCGGCAATATCATTGGGGTGGGTTAACACCACGGTCGTATCCCCCCCGTAATTATTCCCAAAGATACCGGCCGTTTTTATCATGCCGATATTGCCATAGAAATTGGTATAAAAATAACCCGGACGTAAAAGCTTTGTATCGACACCGGATAATGCATCCAGCTCTTGTTCAACAAAATGCATCCCGGATACAGGTCCGCATCCAACGGGCATATGCGCTCCAATACTGCTTAAGTGTACTACTTTTTTAACGCCGGATGATTGAATAGCGGCTGCGTAAACTTTTCCGGTGTCCCGTATGTACTTTTTCCAGTCGGCGGTTTTGAAGTTGGGAGGCACCATCGTGTATATGGCATCCGCTCCCTTGAATACCCTGTCCAGGAAACCGGCATTTTCCACCGTTCCGATAGCGGCTTTGGCCCCTAACTTTGTGATGGCGCTCTCCCTTTCTTTGCTGCTGCTGATAATGGTCACTTCATGACCGGCGGCAATTAACTTTTCTGCCAGGGGCTTAGTAATATTTCCCAGTGACCCCGTTAATACATATTTCATATTTCTTTTTTTAGTTTGACCAAAGGTATATCTTTACTGTGTTTTAAAGTAGTACCCACCCGAAAGTAAGTGTCATATGTCAACGATTAAAGAGAGTTCCACCAATCATCAGAATAAGCAAATCCTGCAAACCGAGTGCCCGGTTGCTTTTACCATGGAAAAGATCGGCGGACGATGGAAGCCGCTCATATTATACAATCTGAGGAATGGCGCCTTGCGATACGGACAACTCAAAAAGTGCATCCCTGCTATTACCGAGAAGATGCTGGTCCAGCATTTACGCGAGTTGGAAGCCGATAACCTTGTATGCAGGGACGTAAAACCCGTAGTGCCTCCTCATGTCGAATATAGCCTTACGGAATCCGGGCAGACCTTGGGTCCCATTCTTAATGCGATGGCGGAGTGGGGATTTCAGCAGACCGGCCGGTCCCGGCAATCATAGAAAGCCGGGCATCTTAATCTTACCAAGAATATTTACCGTAAACCATTTTAGATCTTCAGGACTTTTAAAGGTAGAAATGGGAATCATATAATATTGCGCCCTAGTCATATAAAGCAGATAGTAGCCTGCTATAAGCTCCGATTTAATAAAATTGCCGATCTTAATGGAAGAGGTCGAACCATCTTGCAGGAAATTCTCTATATTATCGAAATCCATTTTATAGTGCCGGGTCAGGTACAGGACTCTATTATCCTTCGAACTAAGATATCGCCAGATCGAAAAGCTTGTCGATAGCGGAAGCACCATTGCGAAGATTAAAAAATATAAGGCTGTTGAAGTGTCATGCCCACCATAAGAGGTATAATAAAAACCGCTCAATACTATAAACACCAGGTATAGCCACCATCTTTTTTTAAGATACCTGATTAAAAGCAGCTTAAATAGTTCCTTTTTGGTAGGTGCGAAGGGCAGGGTTGTGATCATGATAAGATTTTAATCTAACTTTTTCAATCGAAAATTTCGATAGGCGATCCTCATCGGGGGGCCTACGTGCACCTGTACGCCCATGAACCCTTTGAACCTCCTGTTAACGGTGTCGTTGTCCGTCACGTCACTCATCAGTATGCCATTTATATAGTGCTGCATATGATTGCCCCTCACGATGATATGATATTCGTTCCAGTCGTCGACTTTGATATGGGTCTTCAGCGAATCGGGGTCGCCCAATGATCCTGTTACGATCTTGGGCATCCATTGATTGTTGGCAATATGAATTTGCAGGGAATCTGCCGGATTATCCAGCGCCGGCAACACGGTCTTTTGTCCCTGGGAGGCTAGGGTGGTGCGTTTCCGTTCTTCATAGTTGCTGCCCGTATATGTGTTTGCGCCATTTAAATCAGCCTGGTATCCTCTTAATGCATAAGGCAGACCCTCTATGGGTTCGCTCCGATAGTTGATCCCGCTGTTGCCTTCGCCGGAAATTTTATATTCTACCTTGATCTCGAAATTTTCCGGCATCTCTCCCTGCCAAATTATAAATGTATTTCGTTTCAAAAGTGTTTCGGGAGTGACAACTCCTACCAGGCAACCGTCTTCCACCCTCCAGTAAGCCGGATCTCCTTTCCATTGGTCCAGGGTCTTACCATCGAATATCTGCACAAACCCTTCATCGTCCCGATGGGTTTTATTTTTTGAGACGCCGCAACTGTTGAAGATTAAAACCAAGGCCAGGCTGCAAAGCAGGTGTATAGCCTTGCTCGTACTAAAATGCATAATTGTCTCAGTTTAGTGAAGTTGTAAAGATAAATATACAGGAATACGGGCCATCGCAATCTATTTTATTCGGCAAATCAGATCCAACCCGTATTTTTGGAATCCTGTATGAGAGTTGCATTCGTTTTTTATTTTTTCTATGCGGTCATCTCGTACCTGCTCAGACATGCACCGGCGGTTTAGGCGATCCTATCATCGATATTAATTTTGGTGCCGGCTCTAATTATGGCCCCCCGATTGCAAGCGGTATCACGAACCTGCAGTATATAGCGGATCAATGCCCCGAGGACGGCTATTACACCATTGTCAACAGCGTCAATGGTTGCTTCGGTGGCACCTGGCTGAACCTGAATTCAGATCATACGGGTAATCCGAATGGATATTTTATGCTGATCAATGCATCGTATCAACCCAGCCAGTTTTTTGTACAGACGGTAACCGGGCTTTGCCCGGGAACTACTTACCAGTTTGCCGCCTGGGTATTAAACCTGGCATCGCACACGGGCCAGATCCTTCCCAACATTACCTTCAGCATTGAAAGTACCGACGGCACGATCCTGGATAGTACTCAAACCGGTAACGTGCCGGTCACCAATCCTGCGAAATGGAATCAATACGGATTCTATTTCACCACACCTCCCGGTGTGTCGACTGTCATTCTCCGGATGAACAACAATGCTCCCGGTGGAATCGGGAACGACCTGGCATTGGACGATATTACCTTTCGGCCGGCAGGACCCGCCATGACCGTAGCGGTCAATGGGCAAAACCGCGATAGCGTGACGGTTTGTGCCGGAAGCACCAATGCGCTTCAATTTTCGGCTACTATTGAAAATTGCTATAGCTCCGCTACCTATCAATGGCAGGAAAGCATCGATCATGGAGGAACCTGGACGGATATTCCCGGCGCCGTCAGTCAGACTTATTCGGCGCTTCCCGGAACAGCAGGGAACTATTTATACCGGATAACGACCGCTGAGTCCGGGAATATAGGGCTCTCTTCGTGCAAGGTGGCTTCGGCCTATGTTACCATAGTCGTGCTGAAAATCCCCGATCCGGCAGTCACGATCACAGACTCTTCCAACAATATTTGTAAGGGTTCACCGGTGATTTTTACCGCTCTGCCGGCCGATGGCGGGAATACTCCTGCTTATCAATGGCTGCTGAATGGAGTGGGGGTGGCATCGACCGGCCCGACCTATACCGGTGAAGCATTTGCCAATGCTGACAGAATAAGTTGCGTGATGACCAGTGACGCGGCTTGCGTGGTCAATCCCATAGCCGTTTCCAATACGGTCACCCTGACTGTTATACCAATTCCCCTCACCTCTGTGCAGATAACGGCTTCTGCCACGACTATCTGCAGCGATAATATCGTGGGTTTTACTGCCGTCCCGTCAAATGGCGGCGCCCATCCCGATTATCAATGGATGGTCAACAGCAGCCTCACTGGTGCCGACGCTTCCGTTTATTCATCCGGCAGCCTGGAAGAAGGAGATAGGGTTAGTGCCGTAATGACCGGCAGTCTGCAATGTTCTCTTCCGGTGGTCTCCAATACCATTGCGATGACGGTATATCCTACTCCTGTAATAGCCCTGCCCCCCGATACGATCATAGCGGCAAAGAGCAGCATCCGCTTAAATCCTGTTATTACCGGCCAGATCTCATCCTATCAATGGAGCCCGGTAACCGGATTGGATGATCCGGTTTCGGCTGATCCGCTGGCTTCACCGGTCGCTACGACCACTTACCAACTGATGGTAACGGCAGATAACGGATGCTCCGCCTCCGCGAAAGAAACCATAGCCGTCTTTTATGATTTCTTCATGCCGAATGCGTTCACTCCGAACGGGGATGGCAGAAATGATCTGTTCAGGATCCCTCCTTCCGTACCTGTAAACATCATACGATTTTCGGTATACAACCGGTGGGGAGGATTGGTTTTCGCCACTACCGATACCGGTGCCGGATGGGATGGACGATCAGGCGGCAAACTCCAGCCTGCGGGAGCCTATGTCTGGGTGGTCGAATATATTGATCCGCTGACTAAAAAGCACGTGATGAGAAACGGTACGGTCGTCCTGATCCGGTAATATTTATTTTTTTAACCACCCGGTAATACTCATCCTCGGTTTATGGGTGATCAGCACCTCATGTTCTAATTCGCTGCTTTTGAAGAAAACGGTCTTGCCGCTGGTAGGATCGATCTGTTGAATACCTTCGGGGTGATGAATCGAGAGTTGCCCGCCATCACCCGAAAGCCAACCGGCATTCAGATAGGTGATCATGGAGTATTGCCTGCTTTGGTCGGTTCGGAACTGATCCAGGTGCTTCTTATAGAAACATCCCTTTTCGTATAATGTATAATGAAACTCATAATCCGTGATACCCGTATAGCAGGAGTTGTTCAGATAAATAACGAAAGCATCCATTACATCGAAAAAAGCATTTTCATGCGCGTTGTTGTGCTTCCTGTCCAGCCAGTAGATCAGGTCGCTCCTTACGGACACATCGCCGGATGCAGAATGACTGTTTCCTGTGCCGGCAGGCGGCATTTTTTTTTCTTCATGAAATTGTGACAAATCGCTTTTTAAGTCCTCAGCCAGTTGAACGCTTAAGAAATTTTCAGAAATGCCTACTTTGGTTTCCATGAAGCTGTGGATGATTGTCTCAAAGATCTGATGCAAGGAGGAAGGAAATTATAGGGACTGAATTGTCCCCATTCGGGTGAAGGTAGGCTAAATAAGCCTCCCCGCATGATTGCATACATGTTTCTATGAAATTCTTTGGAGGGTTATATTCCGAAGACTATCTTTGCTCTGGTGAGATACATATCGGCCATATTATTGTTAGCAGGTATGCTCGGACAGACATTCAGCAAGAATATTCTTGTCCTCGACTATCAATGTAATAAAAATTATATTGTCACTCATCTTTGCGAAAACAAGGATAAGCCGGATCTGAAATGTGATGGGAAATGCTATCTCTGCAAAAAAATCAAAACCGAAGACAAAAAAGACCGGGAGAATCCGGAACGAAAAGCCGGGAATAAATTTGAAGTCTTCTCCTTTCAGCAAGGACAGGATATGAGCCATCCTATAGGCTCCATCCTGTTGGCTAAATTTCCTCATTTAAAGCAAAGTATCTATAGATCCTGTCTAATTCCTTTCTTCCATCCGCCGCAATGTTAAGCTGGCTTTATTGTATGCCGGTATTGTGAATTCGCGTAGTCATATTTCATTATGATTAATCTTTCATAGCAATTAATCTTAATAATGATTAATCGTGATGCGGTGATCCCGTATCAGGAATCTTACCATCCTGCCGGTAATTATTACACCCGCATTAAATCTTCAAAAATGAAAAAATGGAGTCTGCTGATCTTTTCAGTCTGTCTATCCTTATATACCTATGCGCAACAGCATGCATGGAAGGAAATGGATCGCTTCGACGAACAGGTCGATATTATTCTGCATCCGGTAGAAACCGGGAATTTGCATCCTGTAAAAGCAAATAGTGCTGCGCTGCTTGTCAATGCAAAACATTGGCAGAATTCTGCGATTCGCCCGGACTGCAACTATCCCGCTTTAAAAACAGATCTGGAGGATCTGGTGAAACAATGCACGGATTTAGACGATGCCGTCNNCATGCAGGTACACAACAAATTCCACCAAATATTGAGCGCTGTTAAAAAAGCATAGGCCCGGCTGGAATAAATATAAAATTTATCAAACAATTAATGCTATCGATAATTTTATGAGAAATATTATCACTTCCATGATCCTGTTTTTCTGTTTTTTTTCGGCCTATTCGCAGTCTATCATTAAAGGGAAGGTGATTGATAAGGCCTCCAGGGAACCCCTTGAAAATGCAATTGTTTCTGATGGCGGAAAAGGGAAAATAGCTATTACCGATCAGCAGGGGAATTTCGAATTACGCGTTTCCAATTCCGTTGATTCTTTAAAGGTGTCCTTTGTAGGATACCAATTGCAAAGCCTCCACTTTGTAAAGTCCGAAGAGCCTTACCTGATCGAAATGGCTCGTGGATCAATCGATTTAAAGTCTGTTACAATCCAGCCGCTGCCCAATAATGCCTCTTTCTCTACGATTAGTAACATTGACCTAAATATGCATGCGTTGAATTCCGCACAGGACCTTATGCGGTTGGTGCCGGGTCTTTCATTGATGCAGCACCAGGGCGGTGGGATTGCAGACCATATCTTTTATCGGGGATTTGATGCCGATCACGGTACCGACGTTGCAGTTTCAGTAGATGATATGCCGCTCAACCTGGTATCCCATGCGCATGGTCAGGGTTTCTCCGATCTTCATTTCATGATACCGGAATTGGCCACGAGCCTGGAATATGGGAAAGGGCCTTATTATAGCGATCACGGAGATTTTAACACTGCCGCATACCTGGCCTTCAAAACAGCAGATGTGCTGGACAAAAGTGAAGTTAAACTGGAAGGAGGACAATTTAATACCGGAAGGGTTGTAGCCGTCATTAATCTTTTAAGTGATAAAGCAAAGCAAAGGGGAGAAAGCGCCTATATAGCGGGAGAAGCCTTCCATACGGATGGACCCTATGATTATGCAGAGCATTTCAGCCGGGTAAACCTTTTTGGCAAATACATCGTCAAAATAACCCCCCAAAGTCAACTTAAAGTTACTCTCTCTACTTTTAATAGTAATTGGCGATCTTCCGGTGAGATACCCTTGCGGGCGGTAGAGGAGGGGCTCATCAGCAGGTGGGGTTATATAGACAGCGCCCAGGGTGGGAATACAGCCCGGACCACGGCCATTGTCCGGTTGACTACCGCTTTATCCGACAAATTATCCTTGGAAAACCAAGTCTATTATTCGCACTATTTCTTTAATCTGAATTACGACGAGACCTTTTTCGCTGATGACAGCGTCAACGGAGATGGATTGAGACAGCGGGAATCAAGAGACTTATATGGGTATAACGGCAAGCTAGCTCATCATGCCTATTTCAAGAACAATAGCGAACTCACGTCCACCATAGGTTTAGGGTTCCAGATGAACAATATCCACGGTAGTGAACTCAGCCATGTAAAAGACTACAACGATGTTTTGGACTATATTCAACACGGAAATGTTCGGGAATGGACGCTGAACTACTACCTGGATGAACAATACCGCACAGGCAAGTGGTTGTTCGATGCCGGAGTGCGCGTTGATTACATTAATTTCTATTATATGGATTTCCTGAACCCTGTGCAATCACCAATAGGAAAAACGGTCGCCAGCCCCAAACTGAACGCCGAATATACCTTCAATGACCAAATTCAGATATATGGAAAGCTAGGTAAAGGATTTCACTCCAATGATGCCAAAGTGGTCGCGGAAAACAAAGGAATCGATGTTTTACCGGCAGCTTATGGCGCGGATTTGGGTATAAATTGGAAGCCTGTTCCACAATTGTACCTCAATGCCGCCCTTTGGTACCTGTTTTTACAACAGGAATTCACCTATAACGGCGATGACGGAACCTTCAGTCCGGGTGACCAGACAAAAAGAGAAGGCATCGACTTCTCCGCCAGGTATGAATTCACCCATTGGCTGTATGCCGACTTTGATATTAATTTTTGCAGGGCCAGGGATGCCCAGACATCCAAAGGGAATAACTACCTTCCCCTTTCCGTTCCATTATATAGTTCCGGAGGTCTGTATGTAAAACTACCAAATGGTCTGAATGGAGGATGGAGCGCCCGGTATATGAAGAACCGGCCTGCCACCAGCGATAATACACTTGTTGCACAGGGATATTTTCTTAACGACCTGACAGCCAACTACACCAGGCGGAAGTTTGAGATCGGCCTGGAAATTCAAAACGTCTTTAATACAAAGTGGAGGGACGCCCAATATGAGGTCGTTTCCAAGTTGAAAAACGAGCCTCAGCCGGTGGATGATATCAGCTTTACGCCTGGGATGCCCTTTTTCGCCAAACTGAAACTGGCCCTGTTTTTTTAAAACTAGTATACAGTCTAAATTTTAAACAATGATCAGGAACATTTTGATTTTGTTCTAAAGAGTGTAAAGATGCCTTCCTAAAGGATCCGGACTCCTATCTTGTGAAAACGAAATAAAATCTATTATGGACCGGTATTCCAGATGGATTTCATTTCCCTGGTAACGCAGGCTTAGCTTATTTCCTTCATCGAGCGTAAACCTCAATTTTCTATGCACATACTGTAGGCAATACATTGTACCTCCTTTGCGGAAACACGATCAAACGAAGTATAGAATAATATCAGCGCGTTTTTACCCCAGCCTCCATCATTATTTTTATCGATAACAGCCGTGCCGGACCAGGGGGAACCAAGACTATCCAGCATCAATGCCGGTTCTAATTCCTCCCAATGAAGCAGGTCTTTGCTGACGGCATGGCCCCAGTACATAAAACCCGTATTCCATGACAACCAGAACGGAAAGGATTGCCAGAACATATGATATTGTCCGTTGTAAAAGATCGGGTCGTTGATATCATTGCTCCAGCCCCTTTTTACGGTGAAATGAAACTGCGGGCGGTTACTCTCTTTGTATAGGCTGTCCGACCCATTGATTTCNNCAATGCTCACTGTTTGGCCTTTAAACGCTGAAACATCAATGTATATCCAGTACCCTACACTGTCGTCCGCAAGCTGAACGGGAAATTTTCTTTCCATCTTTCCTTTAACACGCAATTCCATCAATTTCATTCGTGCCCTGTACCCGATAGGAATATTCAGGTAATGGCGGGTGATCTTCATATCCACCTGCTGTCCGAAGCCGGAAAGAAAAAAGCAGACGAAGAACGCCGCCATAGTCATGCGATTCACCCGTGGAGGGTAGTCCCGTCTTCCATGATTACGCCGGGGAATTGAAAATTGGTCGTATTGCAGGAAGGTGAAGATACTAATGTATAACGTTTCCGCGCCTTGTTTGGGGCTGTATCCTTTTATCGTGTGTTGCCGGGTGATGGCATGGTTTTTTTAAAGGGTATATAAAAAGCATGGAAAAGAAATCTGCATCAAGCATGGATTTGCATGATTCTGAAGACGATAAGAAGCATTTACAACTCGAGGAAGCGATTTTAGACCTCCCCGATGTGAAAGATATACCCGGTCAGGAGAATATAAAAGTCCCGAAATTCGGGGAAATGGCGGATACCACGACCTCTTCTTCCGATGAAGAAGGCGATGAATTGTTTAATGATGAATTCGGCGATGAGTCGGCGGATGAATCGGGCGCTTCCTCCGATATCACCGCCACGGAAAGGAAATTATTACGAAATAGTGCGCGACAAACATCCGGCGATGAATCCGAGTCAGACGTTCGGAGGGCCTCGCTTGACCGTACCGACGGGGACGGAGACCCTCTTAACGAAGCCGACCTGACAACAGACCGCTTCGGTGAAGACCTGGATATCCCCGAATCTGAGGAAGTGGATGAAGAGGATTCGTCTGACTAAGTGAATGCCTTGTTTATCCGGTTTATCTATTTCAAATTTTAAGTTATGCGACGCTTATTTTTATTATTTTTACCCGCTTTCATCACTCCCTGCCTGATGGCTTTTATTATCCCTCCCATTGCCCTTAATAACATGGATACCGATTTAAAGGCAAACCAGATCATCCGGGTGAACCTGGTAGATGTCAGTGATCAGGATACGGCGACACTTTCAGGCAACTGGCTGCTTCAACCCGTTTTGGCATCGGATACGTCCACGGACATACTTCCTTCTATTCATTTCGATCTTATAAAAAATAAATTCTCTGGCTTTACGNNCTGACAAAAACGGTCTGCCAGGGATATAATGAGAAAGCATTCATAGCCAACCTGTTACGAGTGACCAATTATAAGATTACGGAGGGTGTATTGGAGTTGATGATCGATAATTTACCGGTTTCAAAATGGGTCAGGAAGAGCCGTCCCTTGCCGGTCGAAAAATCAATATAAGAAGGATGGCCCAACGAAGCAAAAACCAGTGAAATGCCTGGGATCCTAGTAGTGTCCTATTAGCGCTAAGTGAATATACTTATTATCAAAAAAAACCGTTATTTAAAGAACCCTTATAAGAATCCGCTAAAGATTCTTTCGTTATCTAACAGAACGTCCTATTTATAAAGGCAAGGTTCATCGTGCAGAGCATCTGTTGTTAACGAATTATATATGAGAATTATCTTCAATAGGTTGCTTGCGATCCATCGGAAAATTGTCTGGCTTTTCCTGTTTTCCATATTTTGGCTATGCCTGGTAGGCAAACTGACCTCTTTGAATAAACAAGATGCGGAGAAGACCGGTTTTTGGATCAATCACACTTATGATGCAATAGGGGCGATCGACCAGATCAACGAACTGGTATCCGAATCCCAATCAGCCGCTTTCGGATACATCATTAGCGGTAACGAGGTCTGGAGATTACAGTTACGCCAATCGCGTGAAAGCCTGGAAAAGGAATTAGGAAGATTGCAGCATATTACCCGGGACAATACGGCCCAAGAAAAGAATTGGCAAGACCTTACCGGCATGCTTCGTGAAAAGCAAGCCCTTGAGGATAGTATCTCCGACTCCTCGAACCCTATATTCGACAATGACAGGAAGCTCTTTTTCGATCTGAGAATACAACGAACGTCAAGATCGGTTAAATCCATCCTGTATGCCATGAAAGACGAGGAGGTGAACCTGCTTTCAGAAAGGCAGCGTTTAGGCAGGATGGTGCATACAAAAGCCATATACGCCCTGGTAACGGGAACTGTGCTGACCTTTATGTTCGTCATTGTGATCCTGGTCCAGCTTAATAAAGACATTACTTTACGGAAAAAAGCGGAAGAAGGGCTTCATCAGAACGAACTGAAATACCGCAACCTGGTTGAAAATGCCGCTGCTGTGATCTATTCCACAGACAGCCTGGGAAATATTAATTTCTCCAGTGAAAAAGCCACCGAACTGACGGGATACACCGTCGAAGAATTAAATGGCAGGAATTTTTCCTCACTCGTAGATCCTTCCTTCCTGGAAAGAGTGGTCAATAACTACCTCGATCAATTCAAGTCAGGTACTATCGAAACTTCCATGACCTTTATGATCGTTACCAAAGACGGCAAAAAGAAATGGGTAGAGCAATCCGCTGTTTTATTGACGGATAAAAAATCCCCCGTCGGCTTTCAGTGTATCGTGAAAGATATTTCCGAAAAGAAACAAATGCAACTGGATCTCGAAGCCTGGGAATTCAAACTGAAAGAAAATCAATTGTGGTTACAATCCATTTTGGACAATACGACTTCTCTGATCTTCATTAAAGATCTTGCCGGCAGGTATATCCTGGTGAATAAAAGATTTAAGGAAATGCTGAGTGTCGAAGATAGCCAGGTGATCCATAAAACGGATTATGATTTCAATGACCGGAAACTGGCAGATCATTATAAGATGCTGGATGATGAAGTGATCCGCACGGGCAAGTCTGTAGAACGGGAAGAACTGGTTCATACGATCGACGGTGAAAGGAACCTGTTGTTGATAAAGTTTCCTTTGTTGGATGACAATAACCGGGTCTTTGGAATAAGTGGGATCGCCACCGATATAACCGAGCGGACACATTATCAGCAAGAGCTTATAAAAGCTTCAAAGGATGCGGAAGAAGCCAAACGGATGCAGGAACAATTCCTGGCTAATATGAGTCATGAGATACGGACCCCCATGAATGGCATCCAGGGAATGACCAATCTTTTACTGGATACCTCCCTTAGCGAACAGCAGACCGAATTTGCCAATATCATCAGGCGTTCCGCCAGCAACCTGCTGGTAATTATCAATGATATATTGGATTTTTCAAAGATTAAGGCCGGTAAACTTACGATCGAGAAGATAGATTTCAACCTGCAGGATGTGCTGAATAATGCACAGGCTGTTTTTTCGCATCGTGTACTCAAGAAACAATTGGATCTCCGGATAGAAGTGGACCCTTCTATACCGGATTTACTGAGAGGTGATCCCTACCGGCTGAACCAGGTCCTGCTGAATCTGATCGGGAATGCCCTTAAATTTACGGAACGGGGCCATATACAGGTAAAGGTTAACAGGCTGACACATACGGAAAACGGAGCGTTATTGTTGTTTTCCGTTTCAGACACGGGTATCGGGATCAGCGAGGAAAATCTTCCGCATATTTTTGAAAGCTTCTCGCAGGCAGGTATCGATATTTCCCGGCGATACGGAGGTACCGGCCTCGGGCTGGCCATCAGCAATCAATTGCTCAAACTGCAGAACGGGGATATTACCGTCACAAGCGTTTTAGGAGAAGGTTCTTCTTTTAATTTCCGTATTCCCTATGAGTTCAGCGAACAGATAGCGGGAAAACAACCCGTCATTGCAAATGTCCATGATTATACCGGTTTGCTGACTGGAAAACGTTTCCTGGTAGCGGAAGATAATGAAGTCAATCAGAAACTGATCGAGTACGTATTGAAAAAAGTTGGCGGCATTGTCCATCTCACCAATAACGGTGAAGAAGCTATAAAAGAATTGCAGCAGGATAACGGTTATGATATCATCATCATGGATCTGCAAATGCCGGTCATGGACGGATATGCAGCTACCCGCTATATACGTAAGGAAATGCACAGCCAGACGCCGATCATCGCCATGACGGCGACGGCATTAAAAGGCGAGCAATTACGTTGCTTTGAAACCGGCATGAACGAATACATGACCAAACCTTTCGAATTTACAGAGCTTTATAAGTGTATTGCCGGTTTGCTCGGAAAAAAAGAGGCTTTTTCACTTTCCCCGGTAGCAATCCATCTGCCGGGAGAAGAAAAATTATATGACCTGATTTTGCTGGAGGAACTGGACGATAAAGAATATTTGCTGGAAATGCTGAATTTATTCCTGGTAAACGCGCCCCTTCAATTAAAGGATATTCAACAAGCCGCAGCACAGCAGGATTTTGAAAAAGTGTTTCACGGGTCGCATAAGCTAAAAGGAAGTGCAGGCATGTTGCAGGCGCAGGCATTTCTCGGTCTCCTCGGAAAGATCGAACTCCAATCCAAAGAACGAATGGATACAACCGAACTGATCCGGGAAGCTTTGACCCTGTTTGCGCAATTGGAGGGATCTCTGCGGGCAGAGAAATTGAAAGTGGAGTCCGAATTAAGGCAGGCGGTGTAAAATGGAACCTTTACCCTTTAAAAATATGTATTATGAGGATTTTAGTGGCAGAAGACGAAATTATGATGCTGAAAACAATTGACTTCCGGTTAAGAAAGGACGGATACGAGGTTTTTTTGGCGGAAGACGGCAAGGAGGCCCTGGAAAAAATTGAGGAGTTATCCCCTGATCTCATCATCACCGATATCATGATGCCTTATGCATCCGGCCTGGAGATCATCGGTTTTGTCCGGAAAAACAAGGATAAAAAAGTGCCTATTATCATATTGTCGGCTATGGGCCAGGAAGATGTCGTCCTGGAGGCATTTCAATTAGGAGCCGATGACTATATTACCAAGCCTTTCAGCCCTAATGAATTGTCAGTAAGGGTAAAACGTTTAATCGCAAACAACAGCCACTAACTACCGGGATGTGACAATTAGGGATGTGACAACTAACAGCATGATTCAATTACCAGGATGATACCCTTTCTGCAAATTCATCAAACCCATTACCTGCAAACGCAATACCTCGTGATTGCCATGCTCATGCTGGTGGGTATCTTGCTTTGCGTTGTTTTGTTTATGCTGGTCTATCTTATCCATAGGAAGAAAAGAACGAAACGAAAATCCCAATGGCGGCAAAATATTGATCTGCTCCTCCGGCGGGCCATTTTTTTTGAAGAAGAGCAGGGAAACCTGCTTATACCGATATCTCCCAAGATCCGGAAATGGTTGATCAAACCAACCTTCCGGCAATTTCTGGTTGATGAACTGATCATTGCCAAAAAGAGCTTTTCCGGAAGCGCATCGGAAAACCTCCGGAAGCTCTACAACCAGTTGAATCTTGAAAAAGCGTCCCTGGAAAAGCTTAACAGCCCGAAATGGCATATTAAGGCACGCGGTATCCAGGAATTAGCCCTGATGGATCAGAAAGACAAGGTAGGGCGGATCTACCGGCTGACGAATAACCGCAATGAATTTGTCCGCATGGAAGCACAGTCGGCGATCGTTCATTTTTACGGATTTGAAGGACTGCGTTTCCTGGATGTCGTTTCCCAGCCTATCTCGGAATGGCAGCAAATCAAATTGCTTGCGCAGCTTCCGAAGGTTTCCGCCGTTCTTTTAGATGGGATGGAAGGATGGCTGAAGTCTCCCAATGATTCTGTCATTTTATTTTCGCTGAAGCTGGTAAGTATTCATCATAGATTTGAATTGCACGATCGGGTAGCCGCTTGCCTGGAACATCCTCATCCTTCGATACGCATACAAGCCGTGAAATGTTTACAGGATATCTGCAATGAATCGACAGCCGAAGTGATCACCCGGTATTATACACATAATGGCAGGTCCTACCAGGCCGCCGTGCTCGAAGTATTGCAATGGATAGGCACCTTGCAAAATGTCGAATTCCTGGAAAAAGCATTGTTGAGCGAAGACGATGCTTTAAAGCTGGCCGCTGCCAGGGCGTTGGCAAGGCTCAGCGGCGATGGCGTTCAATTGCTGGACTCTTTTAAACAAGCGGGTGATTATCCATGGAATGAAATTATCAGGCAGGG
>PLXD01000526.1 GCA_003151295.1 Chitinophagaceae bacterium
AAGATCCGACCAGTGGCTGGAAAAAAGTGTTTATCCTTCGGAACAGGGAGTATTTGTGTATTTTAAGGATGTTACGGTCCGTAAAAAACAGGAAATGCTGCTGGCCCTGGAAAAGAAGGTGCTGGAACTGAACTCTGATCAGAACGCCGCTTTACCTGCAATCGTCGATCATTTCCTTGCCGGAGTGGAAAAAATATTTCCGGGCATGCATTGCTCCGTTCTTACATTGAGCGAGGATGGTTCCGTAAATCACCTGTCGGCGCCAGGACTGCCCGCGGGATTTTCCTCTTTTATAGATGGCAGGTTCATCGGCCCGCAGGCAGGCAGTTGCGGCACGGCTATGTATCGGAAGGAGAGGGNNTAGCAATGGATCCTTTATGGGCCCAAGGCAGGAAAATAGCCTTACAGTTCGGCCTGCGGGCCTGCTGGTCCATGCCTATCCTCAACACGAAAGGCGAGGTCCTGGCTGCTTTTGCTACCTATCTCGGATCCCCGAAATCGCCGACGGGAACCGAATTGGAAATAATCGAAAGGGCAGCCAACCTGCTTAAGATCATCATAGAGAACAAAAAATCGGAGGAAGAAATAAAGAGTAGCCATGAATTATATAAGTTGGCTGCGAAAGCCCTGATGAAGCAGGAACTCGACAAACAAAAACTGGTGGCACAGGCCATGGTAGACGCACAGGAGAGGGAAAGGGCGGAGATCGGAAAGGAATTGCACGATAATATCAACCAGATCCTGTCGACGACCAAATTATACCTCGAGCTGGCTAAGAATAATCGTAAAGAAAGGTTGAAACTGATCACCCGTANNGGTCGCTGGTGCCTTCCAGCATTGGAGACCTGGGGCTGCTGGATTCCATCAATGACCTGGTGGAGAGCATAAAAGCCACCGGAGTCATCCATGTGGAATTCTATACTTCCGGCCCATTCGATGAAAAGATCAGCGAAAAGGAAAAACTGATGCTGTACCGGATCATCCAGGAACAAATAAACAATGTATTGAAACATTCGGGTGCCTCGAACCTGGTCATAGAACTGATCATGGAGGAGAGGGAGAACAGCATCGAACTCAATATTACAGACGATGGGAATGGGTTTAACCCCGAAAGCCCGAAAAACAAGAAGGGATTAGGGCTTTCCAATATCATGAGCAGGGCGGGACTGTTCGGGGGAAAAGTGACCATTCTGTCTGCACCCGGTAAAGGTTGTACATTGAGAGTCCAGGTTCCAATATAAATGTCTAAAACCCCAGTCTATGAATAAAATAAATATTTTGATTGCCGACGATCACAAGCTCATCAGGGAGACCTGGAGCTATATACTGAACAGCGATCCCCGGTTCCAGGTGATAGCTGAATGCGGCGATGCCCAGGAAGCTGTTGAGCTGGCAAAAACAAAACGCCCCCATGTCGTTCTTATGGATATCAACATGGCCCCTTTCTCCGGGCTGGAAGCTACCCAGCGGATCCGAAAGATCTCCCCGGGATCTAAAGTGATCGGTGTCTCCATGCACTCTCAGCCCGCTTATGCCAAGAAAATGCTCCAGATGGGAGCACGCGGATACGTAACCAAGAACTCTTCGAAGGAAGAAATGATCAAAGCGATCCTCGAAGTCAACAATGGCAATAAATATATATGCGAGGAGATAAAAAATATCATCTCCGAACAACTCCTGGACGAAAAAGAGGATTCCCCCAATATCAATACCCTCACCGAAAGGGAAATGCAGATCATCAATTATATCAAGGAAGGGCTCTCCTCCCGAGAGATTGGGGTCAAGCTCCAGATTAAGGTAAAGACAGTGGAAGTGCATCGTCATAATATCCTTAGGNNGAGATCGCTTCCGGCCTGAGTATATCCTTAAAAACGGTAGAAGTCCACCGGCATAATATTCTAAAAAAGCTGAAATTGAAGAATTCAGCCTCCCTGGTCAATTTTATCAATACCAATGCGACTTACATCTAATACCTGCAATACCGGTAATACCTACCATACCGGGAAAACACACTCAGGGAAATATTCGTGGATTTTAACAAAGTACTATATAAGACAATTACAGAAACTTTAGTAGGAAACCCCTAATGATGCTTGGGTTTTTCATACAAGATTCGGAATTCAGGGATGTATTCCTTCGTAAATACGCGGGATTCATGGATTTTTAAGCTATCAGTAAGAAGGGATCCTTAAAGATTTGAAACCGAAACCTGATCTGAAAGAAACAAAGTCCAAACAAGATCCAAGATCCTAAAAGTCCAATTCCGATGAAATGACCGTATCCAGTCCTTAGAAAAACCAAAGGGGTTTCCACCCCAATCCGAAAAGAGTGGTTCAAATCCTGTTGGAACACCGCCCCCAATCCTATGAAGACTGGGGGTTTTTCTTTTAACAACTCTTCTGCAACCTCATTCTGCTTTCTTTCCGAAAATCCTGTAACTTTGCGGTTCATTTTTAGCGGACTATGGGTCCGCTGGCTGCAACCGAGCAATAGCGAAGGTTGCGAACGAGTAGGAGCTAGGGCCGAAGCTCCGCCGAAGGCCCATAATAAGCCGTGCACCGGGGATGGGTTATTTTCGGAGTAAACCATGCCCGGGGCACAAATTACATGAGTGATGCAATAAAACATGAATGCGGTCTGGCATTCATCAGGCTCCGCAAACCGTTCTCCTACTATTTGCAGCAATATGGGACCGTTCTTTATGGCCTCAATAAGCTCTACCTTCTGATGGAAAAGCAGCATAACAGGGGTCAGGATGGCGCCGGTGTTGCCAATATTAAATTTGATGTCGATCCCGGAATCCATTATTTGAATCATATCCGTTCCAATGCTGAAACACCTATCAAAGATATTTTTGACCGCATCAATAACCCTATTGAAAATGTCTTTGCTAAGAATCCCGAAA
>PLXD01000078.1 GCA_003151295.1 Chitinophagaceae bacterium
AAACATCATCCATAAAACAGCTGCTATTGATTGGCAGAATATAGCAGAAGAAATGCATAGACCCGGGCCAAAAGAAATTATTGAAGAAGAAACGAATGAAAAATTCAATTCCTGCTTGCTCAATTTATTTCACAATGGCGATGAAGAATCACAATGGCGATGAAGAAATGGCCACCGATAGTGATGGATCACCATATGGTAAAAACCGTATGCATTCCATCACTCCAAATATAAAAAATAAAGAGTAACTTTAAAAGCTATTACAAATTTATATCCTAAAGACAAATACAAATGTGACCCTATGGGGTAAGGCTTGGGCCCTCTGTTACCTGGTTTGAAATTGCCACTGAATGGAGCCGGCATTGTAGACAATATTTAGAATAATTGCTCAAAAATAAGCTTCACTTTCCATGCAACTAACCAAAAGCAGATCCGTCCGATACTTCGGAATAAAATTATACCTGATGACCTTTTGCGTCATCTTGGAATGTATTGGAAAAGCGATGGGCCAATCCTCACAAAGGATCCCTGATAATACGACGGCCGTGCATCAGTGGGTTGAACAACATTTTGCAAAAGGCAAGGTTCCCCCGTTTTCATTTACTTATGGCGGAAAAAAATCAGACAATTTTATCAGAGGCTGGAAGTTTCATGCCGAAAACCTAAAATCGGTTGAGCAGGATGCGGAGCAGACTTTCTACACCTACTCCGATCCACAAACCGGTCTTAAAGTTAAGTGCACGGTCACCTGCTTCACTGATTTCCCGGCCGTTGAGTGGGTGCTGAAATTCTCCAATACCTCAGGAAAGAATACTCCGCTGATTGAAAAGGCCGCAGTTATTGATCAATCGTTTGTTGCACAGGGTAAGGGCGATTTCATCCTTCACCATGCCAAGGGAAGCAATGCTGAGAAAAGCGATTTTCAACCCATTGATGAGAAAATGGAGCCCGGAAAGCCCATATATATGACCCCAACCGGCGGACGTTCGTCCGACAATACGGCTTTTCCATTCTTTAATATCCAAGTCCCTGGTCAACAAGGAATTATGGCCGCAGTAGGTTGGACCGGAAAATGGTATACCGATGTATTGCAAACCGACGAAAAATCAGTTTCCCTGAAATCGGGGATGGAAAAAATGCAATTAGTCCTCTACCCTTCAGAAGAAATCCGCACCCCGAAAATCTGTCTGCTCTTCTGGAAAGGGGTCGACCGAATGGTCGGTCATAACCAGTTCCGTCAGTTTATCCTGGCCCATCATTCCCGCAAAATAAATGGGAAACTTGCCGAATATCCCTTATCAGGCAGCTTCGATTACGGCGATCCCGCACCTTGCGAAGAGTATGATTGTCTGACCGAAGAATTTGCCATCGCGCTGGTTAAACGCTACCAGCAATTCCGGATTCTTCCGGAAGTATTCTGGCTGGATGCCGGATGGTACACCGGAACTGGCTGGGATAAAGGGGAAAAAGGGAGTTGGTGGAGTAATGTAGGTAATTGGACAGCAGATAAGGAGCGTTTTCCTCATGGATTGAAACCAGTTTCAGATGCCGTACACGCTACCGGGGCAAAATTTATGGTGTGGTTCGAGCCTGAACGGGTCAGTCCCGGCTCCCGGATTGACCGTGAACACCCGGAATGGCTGATCAAACTCAAAGGATATGACTCATACCTCTTCGATTTGGGAAATAAAGATGCCTTGGCGTGGATGACGAATCTTATTGGTACTATCATTAAAAATGAAGGCATCGACAATTACCGGCAGGATTTCAATATTAATCCGATGCCCTACTGGGAAGCCAATGACAAGCCGGATCGGATCGGAATTTCTGAAATCCGGCATATCGAAGGCTTATATGCTTTTTGGGACAGTTTACTGGTTCGCTTTCCAAATCTTCTAATCGATAATTGTGCCAGTGGTGGACGACGCCTTGATCTTGAAACGACATCCCGTAGCGCACCGCTTTGGCGTACCGATTACCAGTATGGTGAAGCTAACGGTTATCAATGCCATGGCTTCGGTTTAAACTTTTACCTGCCCATACACGGCACAGCCGTCTATAAAACTGATAGTTATACCTTCCGGTCCAGCCTGGGAGCAACAGTGACTATGGCTTGGGAAGTCACCGGGAAAGGTTCGGAACCCATTCCGGCCTTACAGAAACGGATTCAGGATTTTAAGGACCTGCGACCCTTTTTCTTAGGAGATTATTACCCGCTGACTGAAAATAAAAATAATACCGGAGATGATGTTTGGTTAGCTTATCAGCTAAACCGGCCGATACAGAACGATGGGATTATCATTGCCTTTCGCCGAACTGAAAGCATCAATCAATCGATCCCGGTAAAACTTTCCGGACTTCCGGCGGATAACACTTATGAACTGTTCTATGAAGACTCTGGACTTCACGTTAGGAAAACCAGCCGGGAGTTGATGGATGGAATTGAACTTACAATTCCCGAGAAGCCCGGTTCGTTACTCATCAGTTATCATATTGTGGACAAATAAGCTGCACCGCCGGATCCATCGCATATCGATACGCTATATCGCAGGTTTTGCTATGCGTAAAGCCGGCCTCGAAAAGATTGTCAAAGCGAAGATCACCGGCCAAATCATTTATACGGGCTACCAGGCCGCCTTTTTTCAGGTCCTGTACGACCAAAGTCCTTGAGAGGGTTCGTATTTCTTCAATAGCGAGCTCCAGTACTGCAACCCGCCCGCACAAGCTAGCCATTTATCATAGATGGCTAGTTCTTTCTTTCCAAATCTCTTGCCTGAAGACCTAAGTAAGTTCATCTCACCGGCTGACCCGGATCAGCCTTCACCTCGCATCCTAAACCTATCTTCATGGAATAAAACCTACCTTTACAATGGGTTGGGTTGGACCCAGACCCATCAATAACAGGAACACGAATGCAATGGAGAAAGTGATGAGGCTCACCGGAAAAAAAGGCATTGAATGTGATATTGACGAATGAATAAATAAGGAAAAATAAGATTCCGGTTATGAAACAGATAAAATTTGTAAGCGAAGAAATTTGGGAAAAACAATTTGCCGCCGCCGTAAGGCACAATGTCAATAATTACTTTAAAGAAAATAAAATTTCTACCAAAGGAAATATTACGCTGGCCGCTCAAACGGTTGCTACATTTTCCCTTTATATTGTTCCCTTTATAATATTGCTTACCGCACCCATGAGCGCATGGCTGGCCTTACCATTGGTAATCCTTATGGGGATTGGAATAGCCGGGATCGGGATGTGCGTGATGCATGATGCCGTCCATGGTTCTTATTCAGGGAACGACCGGGTGAATAAAATAATGGGCGGATCTATGTATTTGCTGGGAAGTAGTGTATTTAACTGGAAGGTACAGCACAATATCATGCACCATGCATACACCAATATCGAAGGATATGATGAAGATATAGGAGTAAAAGGTCCAATTCGTTTATCCGAAAACTCGCCGCTTAAAAAAATACATCGCTACCAGTATATTCACGCATTCTTCTTTTACGGATTAATGACGATCTCCAAACTGACGAAAGATTTCAGCCAAATGATCAAATACAACAAAGAAGGCATTAAAAAGAGCCAGCATACGAATCTAAAAATGGAATATTTCAAAATGGTGCTCGTGAAATTGATCTACCTCTTTGCGTTCATCGGTCTGCCGATACTGATCACCGGCTTCACGTGGTGGCAGATCCTTCTTGGATTTTTTATCATGCATTGGACAGCAGGATGCATTTTGAGCACCATCTTCCAAATGGCGCATGTAGTGGAGGGCGCTCAGCAATTTAAACCGGATGCCGATGGTATTATCAAATCCGAATGGGCTGTTCATGAGTTAAAAACGACATCAGATTTTGCAAGAAGCAACTTGCTCCTGAATTGGTATATCGGAGGATTGAATTTCCAGATCGAACACCACCTGTTCCCGAATATCTGCCATGTACATTACCGCAAAATCGCCCCTATCGTAGAAAAGACGGCGCATGAATTTGGGCTGCCGTATAACCTGAAGCCCACTTTTTTTAAAGCCTTAGGTTCTCATATTCGCAGATTGAAACAATTAGGGCAGACATCATAAACAGCGGGAATCAAGTTATGGACAATCTCATTCCGGTTAAACCATCGCTGTTAATAAACGAAGCATATAAAAACAAACAGTATGAATATAGTCTCCGATGTCCGCAAGGTGATCCGTTACTGGTGGATTTTCATTGCTTTAGGGTCCTTATTGATCCTTTTCGGCATCTTGGTATTTAACCACCCGGCGGCCACTTACGCGAATCTCACCATTTTTTTTGAGATCGCCTTTTTAATCAACGGTATATTGGAACTCTCCTTTGCCCTGGGTAATTACCGGTCGGTACATGGTTGGGGCTGGCACCTGGCGGGAGGTATCTTCGACCTGATGGTAGGCATCCTCCTGGTGTCCAATCCTATCCTGGCAGCGGTCTCGCTGCCGCTATTCGCCGGTTTTTGGCTTCTTTTCAGGAGCATTGCCATCATTGGCAGGCTTTTCGAACTTCCGCTCGATAAACACGAGCGGGTATCGATGCTGCTGCTGGGACTGGCAGGACTGGTCTTCTCGTT
>PLXD01000583.1 GCA_003151295.1 Chitinophagaceae bacterium
ATATCCATAACTACAGCGGCGAAGAAGGACATAACGAGATGTTCCATAATTTCGAAGTGGACGGAAAATTATCCAGGGTATGGATGGCCACGGCCCGCAGCGGTCATGCCTGGGGCAGCTACCCAGGCTGGGATGTAAACAAATATCCCTTCGGCTCTTCGGATCTCTTCGACGACTACGATTTTGGGGCGGACTGCGCCCTGCACAATGAGAAGCTGGACAACCGTCAGGTCTTTCGCAAGGGCGTGAATGAATTTCAAAGGGTCATCGCGTACGCGCATACCCGGGGTATCCGGATCGGTCTCGGCCTCGATATCAACCTCATCCCGGATTCTTACCAGATGAACCCCGATGATCCGAAAGTCATCGCGGCCAGGGTAAAACAAATCGGGACCGATTACCCGGGGCTGGACTACCTGCTTTGCTTCCAGAGTGAAGGATTGAGCGATCCGGCTGCCGTCAATGAACGAAAAATATGGCGGAATATCTTCGACGGCTTTTACAACGGCTTGAGAAAAACAATGCCAGGATTACGACTCGCCGTAGCGGGCTGGGGGATCCGGGCAGTAGACGTAGCCACGCTGCCGGAGGACGTGATCTGCGCCCCTATCTCCCATTACTCCGACGGATGCGAAAACGGGAGTGCCTTCGGCAAGCGGGAATACTGGGGCTGTCCCTGGCTGGAAAGGGATTTTAACAGCTCGGTCTATTACTATCCGTATAATATGGATATTTCCAATACGATCCAGGCCTGGCAGGACCGCGCGCCAAACATGAAAGGATTTTATGCGCTGACCTGGCGGATCACCGATGCCATTAAACCCAAGGCCTGGTACCTGTCCCGGGCAGCCTGGGATACGAAGAACGAGCTGAACAGCAGCGAGGCGCTCTATAAGAAATTTGCCGAACAGCAATATGGCCCCGCTGCCGCGCCCGCCCTCACATCCATCATCAACCAGAACGAACCCTTCGCCAGTGATTTCAGCGAATGCCGCTGGACGCCCCCCTTCTCCCTTGTGCGTGTGGAACAGGGAGGCTATCTATTCAACCTGCAGTCTTTCAAGGCTCAAAATGCAAATACTGCTATCCCTGCAGTTAGTTATGCCGTACAAAACCAGACTCAGAACGCTACCGGGAACGATGGAAAGGAGTGCGTAGGTTATATCTCACCCGGTAGCTGGCTAGCTTTCGATAATATCTTTTTTGACCCGGCTTGCAAAAAATACAATTTTACCGTGTCTTCAGTTTCTAATATGGGCACCATAGAACTCAGGCTGGATGAACCCCAGGGTCAAAAAATAGGGGAAGGAATTGTATACTCCACCGGAGGCTGGACGAACTGGAAAGAAATCCCGATCAATATCCAACCTGTCAGTGGTAACCACCGTCTATTCCTTCTTTTTAATGAGCGGGATCCGGTTCCCCTTGCACAGGCACAGCTCGACAAGGCAATGGAGCAGTTGAAAGTCATCGATGAAGCGATGGCAAAGACCACTGATCCCGGCCAAATATATCGCATCAGGCTCTTGCAGAGTCGCATTGCCGCAGAGCGGGATCATATCATCCTGAATATGAATGCGGGTAACCGCCACCGGGATATCAACGAGATGACGGCTTCCTGGGTCGGTAATTTCAACAGTCGCGTAACCGATATCTCTTCTTTGGGGAATGTTGTGAGTGTGCAGGACCGCTTCATCCAGAAAGACTATATCGACCTGGCCTGGAAGCAGCTCAATACCTATAACACCCTCGCCCCGGAAAACGTCGAAGCACGTGGCACGAGGGAAGGTGTGATGGTCAGTTGGAAAGCAGGTGATTCCCTGTATCGGGGATTCGATATTTACCGCGACGGGAAAAAGATAACCGCCGCACCCTTGCCGGCTAGTGTGCGTCAGTATGAGGACAAGATCAGCGGCATGCATCGCTATGAAGTCTACTGCTTGTTCTGGGGCAGTGATACTGCCAACGGTTCTATAGGAGTGACTGCCTTAGGCGGGGACGCCGATAAGACGGCCCCCCAGATAGTCGTGATCTCTCCGCCGACTTCCGTATTGGCAGGCCAACCGGTATGGATAAAAGCCAGGCTGCTGGATAATCGCAGCGAGGACCTGTTGACGGCGACATTGAATTATCGTCGTGCCGATGAAACAGCATGGACTCGATTGCCCATGACACGTAGGGTGAAATCTACTTTTACCGCTGTTATACCGGCAAACCAGGTAAGTCCTGATGGAATCGAATATTATATTTCAGCCAGCGACGGGGATAATGAAGGCGTGTTCCCTGCCGATGCACCGGTCCACCCTCTCTCATTGATACAGGAACAAGCGCCTGCAGGAATGGTAAAAACAGGCATGATGGCCTTGGCCGCTCCTAAAGTAGTNNGTTGGAGAAAGAGAGGCGCTGAAATGGCAGCCTGTAGAAGGTGCGTCTTACTATCGGATCTATCGTTCACAAGAGAAGGGGTTTGTAACAGGCCCCGGAACTTTACTAACTTATATTGCTGGCGATGCGGGGTTGGACTTTTCAGACAATGGAACGGATCTGACAGGAGGACTTATGAAGGGTAACTGGTATTACCGGGTCACCTCTGTAGACCGATATGGATATGAGAGCANNTCACATCCATTAGCGTCCATTAGCGTCAGTTAGCGTCCCTTAGCGATCACCCATTAGTATTAATTCGCGTCTATGAATAAAATGTTTGTCATATTGGTCAGCGTCGTCGCCGCCCTGGGAGGCCTATTGTTCGGGTTCGATACGGCGATCATTTCCGGGACCATTCCGAGTATCACTGCCTACTTTACACTGGATGAATACATGCTGGGCTGGGCGGTGAGCTCCATACTCATCGGCTGTGCTACCGGGGCGCTGATTGCAGGGAGGACAGCCGATCAATACGGCCGGCGGTTTACGCTGATCCTATGCGCCGTCTTGTTTGCTATTTCGGGTATCGGCGCAGGCCTTTCCCATCAATTGTATCTTTTCATCTTATTCCGCCTGATAGGCGGCCTGGGGGTAGGCGCCGCCGCGATGGTATCGCCCATGTACATCGCTGAGATCGCACCCGCAGCCTGGCGTGGGAGACTGGTGGCTTTTTACCAGCTGGCGATCGTGGTCGGGATCTTATTGGCCTATTTCTCCAATTATATCTTCAGCGGCCTCGGAGAAAATAGCTGGCGCTGGATGTTTGCCTCACAAGCCGCGCCCTCCTTGCTGTTCCTGTTTATGTTGCTATTGGTACCCGA
This sequence comes from Chitinophagaceae bacterium, assembly GCA_003151295.1. Classification (GTDB taxonomy): domain Bacteria; phylum Bacteroidota; class Bacteroidia; order Chitinophagales; family Chitinophagaceae; genus Puia. The sequence continues at coordinate 3,249 of PLXD01000583.1, forward strand.
AACCCCCAGGTGGCTGATGAAGAAAGGTCGAAAACAGGCCGCCGCCAACATATTGGTTAAGACCTCCGGGGCGGAAACGGCACGGAAGGAACTCACGGAAATAGAGAATAGTTTCCATCATGAACAGCATACCGCTTTTGAACAGCTGTTCAGCAAAGCATACAGGCCGGTCTTGCTCATCGGCATATTGGTAGCGATCTTCCAGCAGGTAACCGGGATCAATTCGATTTTATACTATGCACCCGTGATCTTTAAAGAGACAGGGTTGGACAGTTCCTCCTCGCTATTGCAAACCATCGGCATCGGATTCGTCAATGTGGTGTCCACCTTTATCGCCATCGGCCTGGTAGACAAGGTAGGCCGAAGAAAATTTCTGCTCGCCGGCAGCCTGCTAATGGGGTTCTCCCTGGGAGCCGTCGCATTCTGCTTCCATTACCGGTATTTCGATCATTATCTTGTGCTGCTCTTCATGCTGGTATATGTCGGTTCCTTTGGCTGCACACTTGGGGCCGTCACCTGGATCTATCTTTCCGAGATTTTCCCTAACAGTATCCGCGGCGTGGCCCTTTCAGTGGCCACGCTGTCGTTATGGCTGGCTGATTTTGTCGTGACCTATACCTTCCCGATCATGACCAAGCATCTGGGAACGGCAGCCACCTTATCGTGTTATACCGGTTTATGTGCCGTTGCATTCCTTTATATGCTTTTCAATGTCCGGGAGACCAAGGGAAGATCCCTGGAGGAGATAGAAACGATGTTCGTGCCCACCTTAAAATCCTAAAACCAAGCGTTATGAATAAAGAACATGCTTATATCACCGACGGGCGACTATCGCCCGGGAATATATCCTTCTACCTGGAATGGGGTTATTTAATAGCCCCGGCCCTGATATCGCCCTACGAGATCGATACATTAAAGAAAGAGACGGCTGCAA
>PLXD01000084.1 GCA_003151295.1 Chitinophagaceae bacterium
ATTGCTTAACGACCAGGTGGCCGATCTCCCTGCCAAATCCCTTTCAGATTCCCATAGCGGGAATTTTTCATCCATCGGGAACTTGACGCCCGTCAGGGATCTTCTGAAAGAGATCCAGGACCGGTTGTTTACGATCGGGGCTTCCCTGGCCTGTGACCCGGATAAGGATACCCGTATGAAGATACCCGACCTGAAAGAGGAAGATATCGGGTACCTGGAAAAAACGATCGACTTTATGAATGAAGAATTGCCGCCTATGAAATCCTTTATTCTACCGGGCGGCCATATAGCAATATCTACGGCTCATATTTCGCGTTGCGTCTGCAGGCGGGCGGAAAGGATCTGCGTCGGAATGCAGGAAAGCAATCTGTTCGTAGAACCCCTGGTCATCAAATACCTGAATCGCCTGAGTGATTTCCTGTTCATGCTCGCAAGATGGCTCGGACACCGGATGAATATCCCGGAAATCCCTTGGAAACCCAGAATCTGAACTCATTTCGCCGGCTCGGATTTAAACCCGGATCGGCCCTAAACAGAAATCCTGAATTCCGCGCCTAAACAATTTTCCCGTCTTTCATATGCAATATCCGGTCGCTCATATGGGCCAGTTCCTCGTTATGGGTGACAATGAGAAAGGTTTGCTGAAATTTATGGCGGAGATCGAAGAATAGNNTCCAGGTTGCCGGTTGGCTCGTCGGCAAAAACGATAGCCGGGTTATTGATCAGAGCCCGGGCGACTGCCACCCGTTGCTGTTCGCCGCCCGATAAGGCATTGGGCTTGTTTTCAAGCCTGTGGCCTACCCCCAATGTATTTAATAAGACACGAGCCCTCTCTTCCACCTCCTTTTTCCGTTGACCCGCGATCCAGCCAGGTATGCAAACATTTTCCAGGGCGCTGAATTCAGGTAATAAATGATGGAACTGGAATACGAAGCCGATATGACGGTTGCGAAAAGCAGCCATTTGCTTGCCTTTTAATCCATGGATATTCTTGCCCTGAAGGGAGATCTCGCCGGAACCCGGCTCATCCAGCGTGCCTAATATATGAAGGAGGGTAGTTTTCCCCGATCCCGAAGGGCCTGCAATACTGACGATCTCACCCTTTTTTATGTCTACATCCACCCCTTTCAAGACCCATAGATCGCCGTAATATTTTTGTATATCCCTGGCTATTAACATACTAATAAAATTATATATATATCCGACCCTCACAAACCTACGAAATACCACCGGCCTACACGGGTTTCGGCAGAAATATAAAGGTTAACATGGGGTAAGGAAGGTTAAATTTTAGGAGGTATTTGGCGATTCCGTTATAAAAATTATTTTTGCGGAAAATTAGGCTAGACATTCCGCAAAATTAAACTTACAGAAGATGTTCTGGACACTTGAATTAGCCAGCTATTTGGAAGATGCGCCCTGGCCGGCTACCAAAGACGAACTGATAGATTATGCCATACGGTCGGGGGCCCCTATCGAAGTGGTGGAGAACTTGCAGGAACTGGAAGACGAGGGAGATATCTACGAAGGCATTGACGACATATGGCCCGACTATCCTTCTCAGGAAGATTTTTTTTTTAACGAGGATGAATACTAAATAACTACATATCAACTCGTTACACAGGCGGAATCCGTCCCGGTAAATTCTATTCAGATTTTTACCAGGACGGATTTTTATTTATTCAGCCCCTAATTTATTCAGCACTTCCGTGCTCACTCCCGTAGAAGAATAACCGCCATCATGAAATAAGTTCTGCATGGTAACCATGCGGGTCAGGTCGGAAAATAAGGCAACGCAGAAATTGGCACAATCCTCCGCACTGGCATTTCCCAAAGGAGCTATTGCATCCGTGTAATCGTAAAAATCTCCGAAACCCTTGATACCGTTGCCCGCCGTGGTTTTGGTAGGAGATTGCGAGACGGTATTGATACGAACTTTCTTTTTTGTGCCATAATAGTATCCGAAGTTGCGTGCGATGGATTCAAGCATTGCTTTGATATCAGCCATGTCTGTATAGAAGGGCAGCACACGCTGGGAAGCCATATAAGTAAGAGCCACCACACTTCCCCATTCATTGATCGCATCCATTTTCATGGCAACCTGCAACATTTTGTGGAGGGAGAGCGCAGATATATCGATCCCCTTCTGGAAAAAATCATAGTTCAATTCCGGATAAGGAATGTTTTTGCGAATATTCACACTCATGCCGATGGAGTGCAGCACAAAATCTATCTTCCCGCCGAGGATTTCCTGTGACTTAGTGAACAGATTAGTCAGCTCGTCGACACTGGTTGCATCGGCGGGGATGATTTCCGAACCGGTCTTAGCGGCCAAAACCTTGATTTCACCCATTCGCATGGCGATCGGCGCATTTGTCAGCACGAAGACGCCTCCTTCTTCATGCACTTTCTCGGCTACCTTCCAGGCGATCGAATTGGCATCCAGGGCTCCCGTGATAATTCCTCTTTTCCCTTTCAGTAAGTTGTATGACATAGATTGAATTTTTTATGGTTTGCCGGTTAAATAAGCCGCTATTTCCTTAACAACGCCCTCTTTCTCCCCTGCCAGATTCACGAACGTATCAGGCTCTGCCAGGGAATTTATCGCCAAATATATGGGATTAAATATTTCCCGGAATTTTACATGATTATTTTTACATCCCCGTCACCCTGGCGGGAACAATTTGACCACCAGTCCTACCATGAATATTGTATAGACGATCACCAATACAAAACTACCCATCATATACAGGAACAAACGGGCCGCTGATTGCCGGGGCTGGATCAATCGCTTCATAAACTGCAAGAGGAGGTAAGCCGGAATGAGCAATAGCAGGATTATGAGCAATATCGCCAGCGAACGGAGCTTCATTCGGAAATTTTTAGATTGTCGGATTAATTCATCACCATCTCCCTGGCATTTTCAAGAGCGGCGGCAGTAGGTTTCTCGCCGCTCAGCATTTTGGCGATGGCCGTAATGCGTTCATCCCTGCTAAGTATCCGTATGCCGGTCTTAATGGCTTCTCCACGAATTTCCTTATAAACAAAATAATGCGCATCCGCCCTGCCTGCGATCTGGGGCTGATGGGTGATGCAGATGACCTGGCGGTTCTTTGAAAGATCCTTCAGAATAATACCCACTTGCTTTGCCGCTTCCCCGGAGATCCCCGTATCGATCTCATCGAAGAGAAGGGTCGGCAGGTCTATCGAACGGGCTACCAGGGATTTTATACAGAGCATTAGACGGCTCAACTCGCCCCCGGAGGCTACTTTCCGGATGGGCTCGAAGCGATTGCTCTTATTGGCATCAAAGAGGAACTCGATAGCATCCATGCCGAATGCGCCCGGTTCAATGAATTCTATCTGTACTTTGAGCCGGGCATTGGGCATGCCTACCTGGTTCAGTAATGCATTGACCTGCTCCTCCAGCGGCCGGGTCTGTGACTGGCGATTCTTAGAGAGAATAGCTGCCTGCTTCTTAGCCTCCTGCGATAGCTTCGCCACCTCTTTCTCTTTGGCCAGGATATGCTCATCGATATCCAGTACGGCTTTCAATTTATTCCCTAATTGTTCCTGTATAGCGAGCAATTCATGCGTTGAAGACACCCCATGTTTTTTAAGCAGCTTATATCCTGCAGAGACGCGTTCATTGATCTGCCCGATCCTTTGCGGATCGTATTGCACCTGATCATTGATACTTTCGACCTCTCCGGCTATGTCCTGTAATTCAATGTGCAAGGACCGTATTCTTTCCAACAGCGCGGATAGCCCGGGATGGTAGGCGGAAAAAACATTCAGTTGATTCAAAAAGATCTTCAACCGCTGGACAATAGGTTGCTCCCCTTCTTTCAGATCATAATAAACTTTCGATAAAGCCGTCTTAATACCTTCCGAATTATTCAACAGTTTCAATTCGTTATCCAATTCTTCCAGCTCATTGTTCCGGAGACCGGCATCTTCCAGCTCATCAAAAAGGAATTTATTATAGTCGTATTCCTTGGTAAACTGCGCTTTCCTTTCATGCAAGACCGCCAGATCCTTTACGGCTGCGGAAAGAGCCCGGTAATGATCCCTGTATTTGCTCAGCACCTCACCTTGCCCGGCGAGCGCATCCAATACTTCCCGCTGAAAATCCGATTCGCCCAATTCCAGGGTATCGAATTGGCGGTGCAAGTCGACCAATAAGGAAGAAAGCATTCTCAATTGTTCAAGATTAACGGGTGTGTCATTTATGAATGCTCTTGATTTCCCATTTATCGCAATTTCCCGCCGGATCAACACTTCTTCTCCCCCGTCCAGTTCATGTCTCTTAAAGAAAGCAACGACCTCTTTCTTTCCGCCGGCCAGGAACACCCCTTCCACATAACATTTCTTATCCCTGTTCCTCAATACGGCAGTATCGGCCCTATCACCGAGTATCAGGGACAAGGCTCCCATCAATATGGATTTACCTGCGCCCGTCTCCCCGGTTATGATATTCAACTTGCCCGAGAACTCGACAATTAGCTCGTCGATGATCGCGTAATTTTGTATGTGTAGCTTCTGAAGCATATAATATTCTTTTAACGGAGAAAGATCCTCCCGGATAAGCAAGCAAATTAAATAATTCTACTCACTAGTGAATAATTCTACTCACTGCACCGGGCGATGCCGGCCTTTGCCTTTTGATCCAGGGAATTCTTATATTCATGATCCTTGAGTGAGAGGCATTTCTGAAACCATTCGATCGCCTTTTTACGATCACCGCCTTTTTCGTAAATAGTGCCGATCTGCAGAGCCGCCCGGGCTGCATAATAGGCCGTAAGCGTTCCCCCTGCCCTGATTGTGCTCAGATAAGCGGCTATTGCTTCCTCCTGCCTGCCGAGACCATCGTATATCCGCGCCAGGCGATAGGTCAGCTCGACCTTTTGTTCGGGAAGGGTATAATTGTCTGTATGCTGCCCCTGCAAGCATTGTAATGCTTCGAAGTAATATCCGCCATCGCATAGCAATCTCGCTCTCAGCAATCCTTTATCCGGCCACACACCGCTACCCGCTTCCCGCAATGCCTGCTTATCCGCATCTGAAACAGTAGATCCCTGCTTCTGTATCATCGCCCGGAATTGATTGGCCTTCTCCTGGTCTCCCTGCAGGTAGTAAAACCAACTGAGCTTCTGCAAGGCGTCTTTTACATAAAAAGCCCCCTGAAACCGCCTGATAAAGCGTTCCAGGTAAACATTCGCATCGATATCCAGGTGATTCATCCGGGCATAGCCCATTTCAAGGTCCCATACCGGCATATCGAGATATTCGTGATCACTGCTCTTCTGCCGTATTATCTCTTGGACATAAGCAGATTGCTGATCATTTACCGCCAGGTTCGAAGCCAGATAAGCATATAGATGATTGCGCCTTAGGTCCAGCCTGTTTTGCCGGATATAGGCAAAAACCTCGGCCCCATGATTCTCGATATAGAATTTGAGATAGAGGAAATAGAATATAGCTTCGTCATGGTAAAGCGTGGCCCAGGTATCGGGCAGGATCAGAAATCCGGACAGGTCCTGCATTCCGGTCTTTATATTACCCTTAATACCTAGTAGATTGCTCAGCCATTTGTAACCGTCGGGGATGGTGCCGCTGACGACCTGCATGGTAGCGCTCAGCATAGTATTGAGCGGAAATCCGGGGAATTTTTGCTGGTTTTCCCTGACCTCCAGGAAAGAACGCCTGAATTCCCAACCTGCCGCCCAATTATTGCCGAACTTTATTTTTACTGCCGCCCATTGGAAATGAATAAGGGACTTGGTGAACAGGTAAAAGGGAGAGGATTCCGGACCTTCATTCATCCATTCTATTCTTTTGTCGAGATTCCCCTTCCGTGCTTTATACTCGGAAGGGTCTTCATTAAAGAAAAGAACAAAAAAATCAATATAATTCTCAAGGAAATAGGGGATCAGGTTATCGGGATCCTTTTTCTTCTCGTTGTCCAGTATCACCTGGCCGGCATCCAGCTTTAACCGTATGATCTCTTGATATGCCTGGCGGCAGCCTGTATTAAAATCGAAATGCTTCTGTCCCCGAACAAAAAGGGAAGTTAAGAGAAAGAAAAAAAAGATGAGATACCGGGTCAATGAAGAAGTCTTGTTCAAATATTGCATAAACACAGCATCATCGTACCGGTGAGCGTATAATTACCGGGAACCCGCTAAGAGCTCCCTTATCGACGGTCGTCTTACTTCACTTCTATCACATCATTCAACTCGTTATCCACCAGGATCCGTCCGCAATTCTCGCAGACAATAATTTTCTTGCGCTGCCGGATCTCGCTCTGGCGCTGGGGAGGAATCGCATTGAAACAACCGCCGCAAGCATCGCGCACTACGGGAACAACGGCCAGACCATTACGATAGTTGCCACGTATGCGGTCATAGGAGTGAAGTAATCTGGGTTCTACTTTTTCCCGTGCATCGGAAGACAATTTATTGAAATGCTTCTCTTCTTTTTCAGTAGTGGAGATGATCTTATCCAGTTCGTCCTTCTTGTTTTTGAGCACGCCTTCTTTGGTAGCGATATTTTTCTTGGCTTTTTCAAGCAATATCACCTTCTCGGCGATTTCCTCATTCGCGTCCTTGATATGCTTCTCAGCCAGCTTCACTTCCAACTGCTGCATCTCGATCTCTTTATTGATCGCTTCGAATTCGCGGCTGTTCTTCACATTCTGGCTCTGCTTATCATATTTCTTGACAAGCGCGTCCGCCTCCTTTATAATTTCTTTCTTCTGGTTGATAAACTCCTGGATACCATTGATTTCTTCTTCCACACGGGTCAGACGGGCATGTAATCCATGGATCTCATCTTCCAGATCGCTTACTTCCATAGGCAATGCGCCTTTCAGGATCTTGTACTCGTCTAACTTAGATTCAATTTTTTGGAGGGTCACCAATGAAGTGAGCTTTTCCTCGACAGAGAATTCTTTTACGTTCGACATAGTTTAATTTTTTTAAGCCGTTCCCACAACTCCTAAATAATAGTTAACCGGATTGGTTTTTGTCTCCGATTTTAGGACGGCAAAGGTAAGGAATTTTTCCCGCAAAATCTCATATAGCAGATCTATCGTGAACTGTTCGCTTTCAAAATGGCCGATATCGGCGATCACCATCCGGCCTTCCGCCTGAAAGAATTCATGATATTTCAGGTCAGCTGTAATAAAAAAGTCGATTTTTGCAGATAAAGCATTGGGTATCAGAAAGCTACCAGCCCCGCCGCAGACCGCACAGGTTTTTACCAGCCGGCCTGTAAGGGGCGTATGACGCAGAACGGGCAGGAGAAAGGCCTGTTTGATAATTTCTAAAAAAGCGGTTTCCTCCATGGCTTCCGGCAATTGACCGATCAGGCCGGAGCCGGTTCCCGGGTGGGTATTGGCAAGGCCGACCAGGTCATAAGCCGGTTCCTCGTAGGGATGAGCTCCGATCATCGCCTCTATGATCTCCCGGGAACGATGAGCAGGCAGGATGAACTCCATTTTCACTTCCTTTTCTGTATGCCGGGAACCCGGTTGCCCTGCAAAAGGATGGCTTCCTTCCTCACCCTTAAAAGTACCGGTCCCCTCTGCCTGGAAACTGCACTCGCTATAATTCCCGATAGTCCCGGCCCCGGCGGCAAAAATGGCATTCCGCACCTCCTCTGCCTGGTCCAGGGGCACAAAACAATAAAGTTTCTGCAGAACACCCTCGCGGGGGGCCAGGGGCACACGGCCCTCTTCCCTCAATCCCAGCCTGTCGGCGATCCTTCCGTTCACCCCTAGCAACACATTGTCCAGATTGGTATGGATGGCATAGATCGCGATATCATGCCTGATTGCGGCGATCACCGTCCGTTCCACCAGGTTGCTGCCCGTGATCTTTTTCAGTCCGCCGAAGATAACCGGATGATGGGCTACGATCAGGTTACATTTTTTCCCGATAGCTTCCTCTACAACGTCTGGCGTCACATCCAGTGTTGTCAGTACACCTGTGCATTCCCAACTACTGTCGCCCGTCAGCAGGCCCGCATTGTCATAATGCTCCTGGTAAGCCAGGGGAGCCAGAGATTCGAGGTGCGATAGGACGGTAGCTATTGACATGGCAGAATTTATTAGGTTTTACCGAATATAGACGATAACAACGCAATGCCGGTGCTTTGAATTACAGAATATTATTTTTACATTTAATATCACTCCCCAAAAATCAGAAAACAACTAAAACCTAAAATTATGAATTGGTATCTAACAGTTTTAAAAAAGTATGCAATATTCAGTGGAAGGGCCAGCCGGAGCGAATACTGGTATTTCGTGCTATTTAATATTATCATTCTTCTGGTCCTGCAATTCATCGGAATGTCCATGCACAGTCTGTTTTTATATTGGATCTACTATCTTGCTGTGCTGATTCCTTCTCTCGCCGTAGCGGTCAGAAGAATGCATGATGTGAACAAAAGCGGCTGGTTCATCCTGATACCTATTTATAACCTTATATTAGCCTGTACCGCAGGAACAAACGGTCCTAATCAATATGGATCCGATCCCCTGCGACCTGAATACGATGAATTCCTGGAACAACCCCCCAACCCCCAGGTATAATAATTAACTAACTTTCTGGCATTCATCAGTTATTATTTTACAAGCAAAGAGGCCGTCTCAGGCAATGGGACGGCCTCTTTGCTTGTATCCCCCGCTAAGGCCTTGATTCAAAAGCATGAAATCCATACTTATGAAATCCGTCATTATAAAATACGTACTATGACTATCAATACGACTATTACAATCAATATTTCCCTTATTGCAATATCTTCTCGATCCGGCTCAGCTTGCCATCCTCATTGATCCCTTCCAGCACGATCCTGATCCTTTTGGAGACATCATTATTGTAAAATTGAATGGTTACTTTTCTGTTATCCTTATCCAAAAGGATATAGGGCTTCCAATACAAGGTGGAGCGCACGTCTTCTATTTCGTTAAGCGGATTACCATCGCTATAGTCGGGAGCAGAAAACTCCCTCACCAATGAATAGCCGGTCAACAGTTGCTGCTCCAACCCTTTAAAGGACAGATCGTTCCTCTTCTCATCCCCCCCCCTTTTCGTATAGATGGCAATGGTACCGCCGCCGCCGCCGCCAAAGCCTATTCCGGAACCCGGCCGGTAAACCTTAACCAAAGCGATATCCGTTACCGGGGTGCTCTGCAGGGCCTGAACATCCACCTGCATTTCATTCAGATATAAAGAAGGTGTGGATCCGCGCCATGACAGGCTGGGAGTCGAACCCGCGGTATTGATCTGCAGTCCGGCCACCTTTCCCTGAAGATAGGTGAATATGTCTATGGCCGCCGGAGCGAAAGGATCATTTACCAAATCGAAAGTATAGCCATCCCCCCCGCTGAAGAGACCGGAAGTATATTTCTCATCGAGCTTTTGCGCATCCGTTTTCACCTTACCCACAACCGTGAAGGAAGCGAGCGTTTTCACTTTTTTATCCAGTATGGGTTGAATGAGGGCTGCCTCATCGGCCAGGAACCGGTTCCGCATCAGGAAAGAGGAGTCGTTTGCCGCCCATCCTCCATAGGCTGCCGTCAATGGCTTTGCGGATCGATATCCCCGGAACATGCCGGTACTAAAGGACACGGCAGCCTCATTCGACAAATTCCGGTTCATATTGAACTGGTAGAAAGCCCTGACCGAATCATAAAAGACCAGGCCGCTTACCCCGAACTTACTGCCGGACAAATGCGGGATAAACAGTATCTGGTGGGTGGAATCCTTTTTGTTAAGGATCACATTGAGCGATTCGTCTTTTGCGATCTTATAAGGATCCACGCCCAGCACATCGACTTTTATGGACAGGTAGTTCTGTTCAGGATATCTGACGACAGGAGTCTTACCCCTGACCAACTGATCCCATTTGAAGCGGCGCCAGCCGTGGGTCATCATCACCAGGTCCAGGTGTTCAACCGTACTATCCTGTTCGTTCGAAAAATAATAATAGGGATCATGTACGTATCCCCTGAGGTCACCGGTCAGCAGCAACCTGGAAATGATATTATCGTCATTCGCATTTATCCCGTCGGCATCCTCGTCGGTGATAGCCAGTGAGAGATTCGCCCTGAGCGTATCGGGCACTTCTACCTGGATTGTATTTTTCCCCCGCTTATTTGTATTTTGGGTAATGATCTTCAGCTTGGGAGAAAACCGGAATTCATGGTTGTTGACAAAAACCACTCGCTCGGCTACCGGCCGATCATCCGAGGTAAAAAGGGTGATCTGCAGGACACCGGAAGGCAACTGCCCGACCGGTATCGTTCCCCCGCTCATAAAATTGTCCTCCAGGTTGATCCGCGCTTTATAGACCATGTGTTGGTGCATATGGCCAATGATCGTGAGATGCTTATATTCCGGGCCGGATTCCGAAGACCTGGCCACGGAAAATAATATCTTCCCCTTAGCGGTGATCGTTCGCAATACAGCCCCGATGGGTTTAATAGCAGGAAGGCCTGTATTATGCTCGATACCCAGGTCATCCTTCCAAACCGCATACATTGAATCACCCTTATTGGATGTCACCAGGAATTTACCCATCCCGTCATGCTCAGAACCGAATACCAGTAATTCCCTGCCGGTAGCGTCCCGTAGGGAGCCTTTTACGGATACCGGTAACCCATACGTGTCATTGGCCTTAAAAGCCACCATATTTTCCATCCCCGCTACCAGGTCTCCTCCCTCGGGAAAAAACTGCAGCCGTCTTTCCGCTTTAACGGATGCAACCGTCGAGTCCCCCTTCCTGCTAAAAATCCGTATGTCCTTTTCATAGAAAAATGCCGTATCGTAATTCAGCATCCAGGTGGTATAAGCACGGATATGGAGATGATTGCCTTTAATATTTTGAGGCAG
>PLXD01000450.1 GCA_003151295.1 Chitinophagaceae bacterium
GATACTATTTCCAAACGCTACAGCGCCTGCGGCGGAAGGATCGGTGCGCTCATCACACGCAACCAGGGCGTGCTTGATACGGTCATGAAATTCGCCCAGGCCAGGCTCAGCCCTCCTTCCTTCGCACAGATCCTCGGAGAAGCCGCCATCGACCTGCCCGATGACTATTTCGACATCACCAAGGCCGAATACCTGAAAAGAAGAGATGTCATCGTGAACCGGCTCAATAAGATACCCGGTGTATTCTGCCCCAATCCCGGCGGGGCCTTCTATGCCATGGCCCGTCTTCCGGTCGATGATTCCGATATCTTTTGCCAATGGCTGCTCGAATCTTTCTCCAGTAACAACCAGACCCTGATGCTGGCACCTGCTGCCGGCTTCTATGGCACCCCCGGTCTGGGAAAACAGGAAGTCCGGCTCGCCTACGTGCTCAACACGGAAGCGCTCAACAAGGCTATGGACTGCCTGGAAAAGGCCCTGGAAGAATACCCGGGAAGAACAACCGGCAAGGAAACAGAAGCCAGGGATGCCGAAGTCTCCACCTCCAGACCTCAACTTGTCCGCGAGAAATAGTATGATATTCGTTCAAATCATATGATAAGCCCCTCAACACGTTATGGGCCCCCTTAAAACACATCACAAATCATTCAAAACATATTAAAAATAATAAAATGTTTATCTTTTTATTATTTTAATGTGAAATAATACAAAATGTTGAAAAATTAATTTCATATTAAAACATTTTATACCGAAATTGCACTCAGAAACGGGATGTAAGAGGCGCTTCCCCGTATAAAACGAACTGATCAATTTATATATTTATTTTATATAATATAACATTGGCACAGATTTAGCCTCCTGATTCGATAAAAAGCTCTTGTTTTCTTGAAATTGAAAAATGGACCATCTGGTAAACTGAATGGGCCTTAAAGAACAAAGACGCGAAAAGCAAAAGATATTTCTACCTTTTTCATATGGCAAGCAATCGTTAGACGGCCTTCTGTTTCTACAGAGGGCCTTTTTTTTGTGCCTTAATAACTCCCGGATCAACCTCGCCCCCTAAACGCCTCCAAGCCATCCCGAACCCAACTCAATCATGGAGCATCCCAAAACATCCGGACAATTCATTTGTAACATCCAACACCTTGCAAAACGCCTGTTTTAAAAACACCGGAATTGATTTCAGCTTTTGACCTCTTTTCTCTATTTTTGCAGCCCATTTACAAGGCCCTTCTTCCGGCAGCCTGTAAAGAAGGAATAACCGGCGCGATAGCTCAGTTGGTTAGAGCACAGGATTCATAACCCTGAGGTCTCGGGTTCAAGTCCCGATCGCGCTACAGATATTGATTATCAAGTTATTGTAAAATAGGTTATTCATCTGAGTAACCTATTTTATTTAAAATCAAGATCTTATAACTCGAAAAGGTTCAACTCCCGTCCTGGCATGCAACGGTACTTGGTTTGAACACTTTCTTCCTCACGCTTTCGATTTCCGCCCGCTTCTCTTAATGAAGAGAAAGTATCCTTAGATATATTGCTGTTGATATCCTGGTTTTCTCTCTTCAGTTGATACTAATTATCTTGTAACTAATTACTTATGATCCATTCTGTACCACTAAGTTATATTATTGGCATAAAATAGCTTTCTAATTTACGCCAATCCCATTCTGGGCAGTATTGGTTTGAACACGGCAGTCTTTGGCTATAACCCCCTTTATAAGCGTATTTCAGCCAAAATGGATATTACATTTGGCTAAAAGCCGTATATTTGACAAGTTAAAGCCAAATCATAGTATGGAAACGCTTATCGGCCGACAGGATGAGTTAGCCCGGTTGAGGAAGCTTACTGAAAACAGAAGTTCTTCATTTGTTGCCGTGTACGGCAGAAGAAGGGTAGGAAAAACATTCCTCATAAGAAATGCCTTTCCGTCATTTGATTTTCAAGTAACCGGTATGGCCAATGTCGATACGGCCACCCAATTATCAAACTTCCACATCGCGCTAAACCGATACGATATGCCGTCCGTGGACAGGCAGCTGGCGAAAAGCTGGCTAGAAGCATTCACTCAGCTCACTGCACTACTGGAATCAAAGAAAAGCGAAAAAAAAAGAGTATTCCTGGATGAACTGCCATGGCTGGATACAGCTGGCTCGGGTTTCCTGCCCGCCCTGGAACATTTCTGGAACTCTTGGGCCAGCGCAAGAACGGATATTATTCTAATCGTCTGTGGTTCGGCGGCAAGCTGGATCATCAATAAGTTATTGAACAGCAGAGGGGGGCTGCACAACCGGGTGACAGACAGAATACCGTTGCAGCCCTTTACACTCAAGGAATGTGAACTGTTTTTCAGCAGCCGTGGGGCCATCTTTGACAGGTATCAGATAGTCCAGTTATACATGGTGATGGGTGGCATCCCTTTCTACCTGTCACAGATAGACCAAAAATTAAGCGCGGCTCAGAATATTGACCGACTCTGCTTTACTGAATCTGGAATTTTACGGGTGGAGTTTGATAATCTATACCATTCGCTATTCCAGAAAGCGGAAAGGCATGTGCAGATCATTCAGGCGTTGAGTAAAAAAGCAAAGGGACTTTCCAGGGAAGAGTTGCTTAAGGCGTCCAAAATGCCTAATGGCGGAGGCACGACCCGCATTTTGCGGGAGCTCGAAGAGAGTCATTTTATACGTAAATACAGGGCCTTCGGAAAAAAAGAAAAAAACAGTATCTACCAACTAACAGATTTCTATTCTCTTTTTTACCTGCGATGGATCAGGGGCTTTGATCCATCCGACCAGGATTATTGGATCAGCCAACTGGATACCCCTAACCAAAATATCTGGGCCGGCTATGCATTTGAACAGGTTTGCCTGGAACATATTTCCAGGATCAAACTAGGGTTGAGCATTGCCGGAATAAGGACAGAGACTTCAGCATGGTCCGGCAAGACAGATACATCAGGCGCACAGATAGATCTGTTGATCGATCGTGCAGACAGAGTGATCAACATCTGCGAAATCAAATTTTCAATTGACCCCTTTGTTATCAGCAAAAGTTACGCGGAAGACCTGAAAAGAAAAATCCGTGTATTTAAAGAAGTTACCAAAACAAGAAAAGCGGTCCATCTCATTCTAATCACAACATGGGGACTTGTTAGAAACAATTATTCTGATACGCTTGTACAACATGAATTAAAGATGGATGCCTTGTTTGAATAACATTCCCTATTGTATCAGATATAGATTAAAAAGGTAGTAATGAAACTATTGTGCTGATAAAAGCGAAACAAAGGGAAGCTATAATCAGATTGTAAGAGGCCTGGATGATTTTCAACTTACTGAATTTTATGAAACATTTGATTTGGATAATTTTATTGCAATTGCCAGTATGCTTATTAGCTCAAAAGAATGATCAGATTCAGAGCATGCGGGTTTCTTTTGACGATGATTATTTCAACTACCGCGGGGAAGGGACAGACAGGGAATATACAGCAGGAACCAAAATTGATTTTTTTTATTCGAAAAACAATAAACGCAGGTTTCTGGACAGGATGTTGATGGAATTATCCGGCCATCCTGATAATTTGTATGGCTGGGGGATAGCACAATTGACATACACACCAAACAACATTTCAACATCCGACATTGTGTATGGTGACCGCCCATACGCCGGGCTACTCTATCTCAATCATAGCCTGGTTTCATCCGATATTGAGAAAAAACAAAAAATAACGACTGAACTGGATTTTGGGGTGATTGGCAAATATTCACTTGCCGGGCAAACACAAACTTTTGTCCATAAGCTTATTCATTACCAGGTTGCGAAAGGCTGGGGTAACCAGATAGCTTCAGATGTTATCCTGAATTATTTTATTAGCTACGAAAAACTGCTTGTACAACCTTCAGAGAATCTTGAAATCATTGCCAGGCTGGAATCCAATATGGGTACCTGGAAAAATACATTCGGATTTGGTTTCACTTTCAGGGCAGGCTTATTTAATTCCTATTTCAGTAATTATGAAAATCCTGTTTACAGGGGAAACCCAGGCCAAACAAACACCAACAACAGAAAATTTCAATTTTATTTTTTTATGCGCCCCATTTTCCGTGCAGTGATGGATGATGCAACTTTGCAGGGAGGTTTTTTTTCACATAATAGCAGTCCCTACACCTTAACCAAAGACCAGATAACAAACAGCCACATGGAGTTTAACTATGGCTTTGTGATTTCGAAGAACAGGCTTGGAATTTCTTTCAGTGAAAAGTTATGGACAGAAGAAATTAAAAATAGCGTAAATCAGCAAATCGGCAACATTACTATATACACTCGTTTGTAGACTTGTTTGAAATTAAGCAAGTGCAGATTACTCAATTAGGTTTGTGATTGACCATCAAAGTGATCGGCACTACACATTAATATGTTTTTTAGTGGGGATTATTAAAAGAGGTATGGAGGTATGACGTAAAACTTTTTCAGTTACATTTCCCATCACAATATTCTCCAACCATCTCCGACTGTGAGAACCCATAACAATAATATCAACATGCAGGTCTTTGGCTGCCTCCAATATACAGTCTGCAAAAACGCCTTCTTTTACCAGGGTTTGAATGCTATTATCACCAAGATGGTGTTTTGATTTATCAAGAAACTTTTGAGATGCTTTTTTCAAATTTTCAATAACGTCCAATTCCAATGGCTGTATATCCACATACCCTGTGAACCCCATAATAGGATTATATTGTGGTAAAGAGTAGTACTCAGGATCCGCAATTACATGCAGCAAAATCAATTCAGCGCCCATAGACTCAGCTATTGAAAAACCCCTTTCTGCAACTTGTTTGGCAGTTGGATCATAATCAAGAGCAACCAATATTTTTTTTACTTCATTTGTTTTCATATTCTTTTTTTAAATAAAATCAACTATTTAGCCGGTGTGATAATAATATTGCGATAATCAATAGGGCCATGGTCNNCAGGGGCCGGGATCTTCTTCCTTACTGTTGATGGCTCCACCGGTAATGCCCGGTATCTCCTGGTTACATATAACATTCTTACCATTGGTTACTACGGTTACCAATCTGCCCACTAAGGTTATATCATATGATTGCCATTCACCCGCATCTTTTGCCATCATTTTGTTAGGCGGGAGGAAGCCATAGATGGCACTGAACTGGTTATTGACAGGCTCTGGTTCGCCACCTTTGGTATCAATGATCTGCACCTCATAACGACCGCGAAGGTAGACGCCGCTGTTACTACCATGCGGGTAACGAAATTCAATATGAAGTTTAAAGTCCGTAAAAGTTTTATCACTGATCAAATTAGCACCTGAATGAGGACTTCTCAATATACCGGACTCCGCTATCCATTGGTTTTCACCATCCGTATGCCATCCATTAACATCCTTGCCGTTGAACAGTCTGATAGGTTCTCCCCAAACAGGCTCTTTTGATCTACTCAGAGAAGGGGCTCGAACACCGGTCCAGTTATAGGTTTTTCCATCGGTATAAACCATTGAGCCTTTAAGTAAATCGCCGTCAACCGTAAATTCAAAATCCATATACCGGTTTCCTTCTTCCCATTGGGGAGGAATGGAAAAGCTGTATTTACCATCGTTCAGTTTGACTTCCGAAATGGGGCGGGCACTTCCAAAGGCATACACAAAACGGCCGATAAGCGTATGCGTTCCTGATTTCTGCACTTCTAACCAGGAAGGCAGGCTTTTCCCTGATTTGTCAATAGTAATATCCCACCTTCCAATCACGGCAGGCTCTTGCGGCTCTTCAAACATTAGAGGTGAGGCCTTGGCTGACGAAAGGACAAACAATAACAAAATAACTTGAATCTGTATATAACGGCAAATGTACTTACTGCTGAAAACTGATAATTTTCTCATATGCTTCTTTTAATAAAAACTGTACCCCCAAAAACAAAGCGGAGTTTTTGTTTGGGAATGTTTCTTGCTTTAAAGATACTTTTTTGTTTTTAATTTTGAGTGGAAATTATGCGAAGTCAGATCATAAATTAACTGAAGTATTTCACAAGATAGCATATAACAATATTTCTCATTTTAACAGGCAATTCAAACGGATCACCGGCCTGACTGAGTTTGGAATTCTATTTAGCGTTCTCAACCGACTGTTCGAAAAGGAGGCGATCCTTTTCGGCGCTTGCAGCGTCGGTTTCGCTGTAATATGTGATCTTCTCCTGTTCAACAATACGCCTGAATTGGTCAAAGCTTCCGTCGCTCCTGGCGGCTACGGGGTTACGTTTGCATTGGAGATATAATACGGGCAGGGAAGCCATTTCCACGCGCCGCAATATCTCCCCGTTATCGGCGACGATCTTCGCTTTTTCAAATAAGCGGAGTGATTGGACTACCAGGTCTTCCGAGAACAGGCTATCCTGCGGGGTCATTCCTAAATGAATATGGGAGGTCGGCGTTATACGGCCTTGCAAGAGGTCCAGGTAGGCGTGGACGTATTTCCCCGCCCTCCCGTAATAGCCGTACAGGAAGTCTCTGATGATCTCTTCCGTGTCGGCGTCCGGATTCCAGAGAAGGCGGGCGATCAGGTACGTTTTCAGTTCGGCGAATTCTCCTCCCGGGCTCTGGTAGGCGGCCTCTTCCATGATACCGATGGCATGGTTTTCCCGGAAGGTCATAATGTTCGGCTTCAGAACGTTGATATTCGGAAAAGGTATGATATAATTGCTAAAATTGACCACATAGTCCCAGATATAGAGATGTGGGGAAATGGAGGACCATCCCCGCAGGTCGTTCATGAAAGATTTGTTTTGGGGACAGAATTTCAGGTCATGCGACCTGCAGACTTCTATCGGGCACAAACGGACCACAACATTTTGGCGGGGGTGCATATTTTTGGGAGGGGTCCTTGTATACTGGTAGGCCAATGTGCCGATGAATTTATCGGGAAATTCCTTTTCGACCGCTGCGGCTACCTGGTTGACGAACCAGATGATCGGTCCCGATTCGCTTCCTTCCTGTCGTACGATGTGCTGGCATTTATCGCACTGGCAGGGGTTGAAATTATCGTTTTGAGATACATCGTAGATGAGGTATTCGGGGTTTTCGCGCATGCGTTTTTTGATCCTCTCCGTAATGATCTTCAGGACATCGGGGTTGGTCAGGCATAACTGGGCCTCGTCATGGGTTCGCTTCCCGTTGATCAGGCTATAATATTCGGGGTGCTTCCCGAAGAATTCCGAAGGAGGCACGAGCGGATAAAAAGTATGCACATACCCGTAAGCTTCCACGCCGCCGGGTTGACTGACGAATCCCATACGACCATTCATTTTATTCCTGGCAGCCCAGAGCGTGTCAAATGCCTCAAAGTAGAAATCGTTCCGGACCCTGATGCCTGGGGATTCGCTATGATCGTAGCGGGCGAATCTGGCTTCTTCCTTTTGGGGGATCATGGTGACGGAAGGAGTATACCAGCGACAGCCGAACTCGTTTTCGAGAAAGGACATGACGCCGTAGAGTGTGCCCCGTTCCTTGCCCCCAAAGATCAGGATATCGGGGCCTGCGTTGCAGTAGCGGAAGGATTCATCGTGATCAGCAGGGCCAGGAGATTGCAGCTTTTCTTTCACCAGTTCATTATAGCCAAGAAGGATCCGGGGCCCGGAATAGGA
This sequence comes from Chitinophagaceae bacterium, assembly GCA_003151295.1. Lineage (GTDB taxonomy): Bacteria > Bacteroidota > Bacteroidia > Chitinophagales > Chitinophagaceae > Puia. Next base: position 7,652 of record PLXD01000450.1, read on the forward strand.
TTGGCTTTCGGCGTGGCCCAGGCGCTGGATGGGAAAATCAGCCCCGCTGATCTCGTGAAGCCAATGCTGGAGCTCCTTAGCGGCCCATTGTTCGGATTCGGAGGCGGCGGTTCCAAGGATGATGCGGTAATTTGTCCGATGGTTCGAAAACAGGGTGTATTCATTTTGCCCTGCGGCCGCCGGAGGAATGGAGGAGAACAGGAGCCTGTTTCCTCTTGCCGAAGAGGAAACAGACAAAGTCAGGAGAGTTGAGGTTGTCACGAGCGAAAGCAAAAGCGAAAGGGAGAGTGTCAGTTTTCTCATAATATCGTAAAAATAATGATTTTCCGCCCTAACCGATTACCTGCATTATTTCCTTCTAAAAAATCAATATCCGCTCTAAAAAATCAATTGGAAGTTCATGAGACGGATTGAATTTATCACCAGACGCATAATTCAATAAACTCGCTTTAAGCTGCCTCGCCGAAGGCCGTTTTTCAGAATCGGTAGTAAGGTCTAACGCACAAATCAACAGCTTCCCCTTCCCTACACGGGTTTCAAAAATGAGCCCCAATTTATAATTACGCTCATAGTTATCGATAACCTGTACAATGGGACGATAATCCGCAGGCGTCTCATTCAGAATAATTGACTTAGACCTGTCAAATTTATCTTCCCATTCATGTTGCTCTGAATCACCTGCAATACCGTACGACGTCTGTGCGGTAAATCTTCCGAGCAGATCGCCCCATTGCCAATCGCTATAGGATTCCGTTGGGAAACCAGCCAAAGCCGGATGTTTGGGATCGCAGAGAATACTCAAAGTTCCTATCTGATTAAAAAGCCGCATATCCCAAAAAGCCGGCATATACGAACCGGGGATAGCACTTTTCCCCTTTGAGACAGGAGGGAACTGACGTATAACATCTGCCCCCATAAATGCACTCTCTATTTCATACAAACCCTGTTTCGGAGAGGAAAACAATACCACGTTTTCTCCTTTTGCCAACGCTTCCCTGGTGGATTCATCAAAGGCATAGGATACTCTTACATTACCGGGTGTTTTCGGCTGGCTTGAAGGATAAACCCAAAGATTCCAACAATTGGATACCCCTGCTGCGTTCACAGTAACTATTAAACGGGAAGACACCAACACCTCTTTCAAAGAGGCTTGAATATCGCCCAATGATTCTACTTTTCCTGTCTCCAGCTCTTTAATGTGGAAAATTCCAGACGCTATTTTATTGCCTTTTTCATCTTCGATCTTCCAACCGGATCCTGATCGTATATTCTTAGGGCCATAATTCGAAATCATGGCTTTTGCGTTGAATTCCTCCTCATTTATATATATTCTCTTAGGCATGCTCAGCAGGCATACTACCGGGGCACAAAAGCGTTGGAATTCTCCGGGAGTTATAAGCCCTTTTGAATCCCAAAAGGCATCCAGCCACCCTATGATCGCACCTCCTTCTCCGGGAAAATCACGCGCTTCGACAATTTGAAAACCCCCATAAGGATAGGTTCGCAAACACCCTTCAATCTCTTCTTTGTATAAGGATACTGCAAATTTTCCGCTTGCTTGCACAAAGGCCTTGTTTTGGTCTGCCATATTATGTTTATCCAGCGAATTGCGAAAACGCTCATAGTTATAAGCTCTCAGCGTTCCTGTAAATTTTGTTATCTGGTCAAAGTCAGGATAGCTTGCCCATTGCCCTACTTCGTGAGCCAATACAGGCATTGGAGATAGTCTATACTTATCTATATCGCTGCCTTTCAATAATGTCCATCTGTTCCAATCGGTACCGGATCCTTTAATTCCCCGTTGACCGATTTCGGTCCCTCTTTCGGCATAGTCCCCGTTTGAAAGGGTATCACCGTTCTGGCAACGATATAACATACGGGTATCTATATTCCTGCCTTTCTTCACCAGCACCTCTAATGGCCCGGGAGATTCATAGCCCATAGCCATAAATGCAAATGAAGGGTGATTACCATAATTTTCAAGGATCTTTTGCAATTCCTCACCAAGAAATTGATCGCGTGCCGGATGTTGGCCAAATACAGGCGCATCCATTGACCAAAACGGAAGTTCAACCTGAAAGAACATTCCAAGTTCATCGGCAGCCTGAAAAGCCGATTCTGGAGGACACCAGGAGTTGAATCGCATAAAATTAAATCCATAGGATTTACAGATTCCCAAAACACGCTGCCATGCCTCTTTCTCCATGGGAGGATAACCCGTCAACGGGTATATACATTCGTTCACAGGCCCTCGGATCAGCGTTGGTCTGCCGTTTAAAACAAATTGCCCCTTTCTTGTCGTTAACGCTCTTATACCAAAGAATATACTCTTTTTATCCTTATATCTACCTGCTATAAGCGTAAGGGTTAAGAGGTTCAACCGGGGCGAAAATTCATCCCAATTCGGGGCATTTGATTTGAACGGCATATCTATTAAAGCACCCGATACTGGTATTGTAAAGCGCCGGCTTTCTATTCTTGCCCATTGTGGCTTTCCTGTGATGTTGCCTATCTTTATCTGCAAATGGCCAGGTTGAACCTGTACTTCCCGGATCCATACAGGGTCTGTAGCCCGCAATTCAATTCGTCCGATGATCCCGTTCCAATTTCCTTGGGTATCGTCCGAAATAGCAAAACCCCATGTTCCTATAGGTAGCTTTCCATAAGAATTATTTACGCAGATCGTTAAAATATGGATCCTGGAAGAAATAACCCCAAAATCATACAAATGAGGCGTAGAGAGACTATTCTGGATCCCATAAGGTTCCCCATCCAACCATACGGATGATACCCAGTGACATCTCTCTAAAAACAGTTCCAATCGTTTCCCTTGCCAGGAAGACGCCAGTTCGATCTTTCGCTGGTACCATGCCTTCCCCTCATACTTTATTATCCTTGTTAAACGGTTCGAGTCCGGTACAGCGTTTTTTATACCAAACCCCCTTTGCTCGCATGAACCGGGTAATTCAATTGAATCCGGAAGAAACGTATTAAACCAACTCTCCGACAAACCTTTATCCTCAGGGTCCAGGTGGAACCTCCACTCTCCCGCCAAAGACAGCATCTGGCTGCGCCCACCAACTACGGCCAGTGTCATAAAGCCCAAAACCAGGAGAATACATTTAATTACCTTCATAGATCAGATTCACTTTATACGAACTCATTCCAAACATACCGCGTAATCTGCAATTAAGAAAGTTTTATATGCGAATAATAACCGGATCGATGTGAAGCGATCAAAAATAAAATTCCTACATATAAATACAATTACTTATATTTAAAGGAGAAGACATCGCTAACCGGATTCTTTTATTCTTCCTTATGATAATGAAGGAATACGTACCTAAGACTAACCTGATTAAATACATTCATCGCTATTGGATAGTAAGTAGTCCCGAGCCGATGCCCGCCGAAAAATGCGTGATGGATGAGTTCGTAAAATTGTTTATTTACATACCTGAAGCTCATCTTCTGCATCTTCCGGCCATTTGGTTTCTTCAGCCTCTTTAAAACGCCCATTCACCTGCTCAACAATAACGTGGGGCCGCTGGAAGCATTCCTGGGCAATCGTACCACGGAGATACTAAGCTGGGAAAAATAGACTTGTCGTTCTTTTGTCGGTTTTCAGCATGTGTTCGTCGGATATTTCCGTCTTTTCCTATTGCAGGAAACCACCTTTATGAGAATTATTATTTACTTAATTTAAAACTCACCAAACATGAAAAGGACGTTATTAAACCATGGAAAACGCAAGGGTAAATATTGATTCACTGCAAATGCACCAGACCAAAGAATTGACCGAAGGGAGAAGTCAGTGGTTTTCGTTTATTTTCCCCGAACATCACTCCGATGAAATATACAGTGTGGTTGCCGAGTAAACATGTAATCCTCCGGTTTTCTATAAAATAATCTATATGCTAACCCAATCATTTCCGCTCACCAGGCTGATGGTGCTGATGGTGTTGATATTACCTGCNNTAAAAACCAACGAGCTCTTCCGGGTCATCCGGTCCGGTAATGCCGATGAACTGGAACGGCAACTCTCAAATGGAGCCGATGCAAATGATTCGCTGAAAGGCTATTCGGCATTGATGGCCGCTACCCTGAATGGCTCGGTGGAACAAATGAAAATACTGATAGATCATGGCGCTATGGTAAATCATACGGATAAAGATAGTATCACAGCCCTATGGCTCGCCATCCCGGATTGGGATAAAACGCTACTGTTGCTGGATCATGGCGCCAACCCGCAACTTCTTTCCAAAGAAGGGTATAGCGTCCTGGTAAAGCTCGCCGCCATGCCCGGAACTATAAAGATCTTCCAACTGCTGATCGATAAAGGTGCCGACCCCGGGAAAAGCGCCCCTGATAATTATCTTCTCTATAATGCGGCCTCTTCCGGCGATACGGCCATACTTGGGCTTCTCATACGTCACGGACTCCATGCAAATGATACGGTGGCTTACGGTGATTACCCGATCAATGCAGCCCTGAGCTTCCGAAGCTTTGCCACCCTGAAGATGCTCGTAGACAATGGAGCTCGTGTAAATGTCAGGCCGATGTCATTCGAGTTAGATGCTTTCAATGGATTCACCCCACTCATGTTTGCAGCGATCGCTAATGATAAGCCCTCCTTTCTTTACCTGCTGGACCATGGGGCAGACCCGAATCTTAAAACTAAAAAAGGCTATACGGCCCTGATGCTATTGCAACAGGCAGAAACGGAAGACCCGGAGATGACCCTTGCACTGATCAATCATGGCGCAATTGTTTCTGCAAAAACGCCGGACGGAAGCGATGCACTGTACTATGCCATGAAAAAAGGGAATACCCCATCGGCTCAGTTATTGAAAAAAAACCAGGATCAATAACCGCACACAAATAATTAATTGTATGAAAAGCAAGATTCTTTCTACCATCGGCCTTTTTTCATGCGGCATTTTTTTAGCGGCAGTCCTGGCCGGATGGATGAATAAACCCGGCCTTATAAAGATTGCCATTACCAACCCCGCAGATATTGAACGCTCCGCAAGCAAAGCCCTTTTACTGCTGCAAAAAAGCGGCTATACGTTCATAAACAACAGCAGGCAAAAATGCGCCTCCTGCCATCATACTACACTCACTTCCATGGCCGCTGAAATAGCAAAACAAAAAGGGATCCCCGTTATCGATTCATTTACCGTACAACGGGTAAAAGCCATGGAAAAAGGAATAAGAATAGTTGGTAATCCCAACCTGATCAACCAATTTCTCACCGCTAATTTTGCGATCCCCTACACCCTATTGGGCTTATATGCAGAAAAATACCCCGCTAACTTCTATACGGATGTTTCGGTCGATTACCTGATAAGCCAGGCTAAGAACGATGGCGGATTCCTGACCGAATCGGGCAGGACACCCCTGGAAACCGGGGACATCCATTTGACGGCATTAGCCATACGAGCCATACAGCTTTACGCCTCTCCGGCGAAGAAAGATCATGTCGCGGAATTAGTAACCAGGTCCAGGCAATGGTTTGAAAAGGCCCACATCGAACAACAACAGGAATTGGCTTTTCAATTGCTGGGCATGCATTGGTGCGGCAGCAACAAAGATCAGAAAATAAAAATCGCCGAAAAACTCAGGTCCCTGCAAAATGAAGATGGCGGATGGTCGCAATTACCCACCCTGAAAAGCGACGCCTACGCTACGGGGCAGACCCTCTACGCCTTATACGAAAGCGGAATGTTGAAACCCGAAGAGGAAAGCTACCAAAAAGGATTGAACTATCTATTGAAAACGCAAGAGGAAAGCGGCGCCTGGATAGTGGAAACGAGATCCTTTCCCATACAACCCTTTGTCAATAGCGAATTTCCTCCCTATGATGAAAACCAGTTCATCTCGGCCACCGCCACGAATTGGGCAGTGATGGCTTTGTTAAACACACTACCGGATAAACAAACACCCGGACCATAAAAAAAGCCCCGCAATTAATACGGGGCTAAATAAAATCCAGTTGGAAAGAGTCCGATATCCAGCCTGCATGACAGATAGCTCCGGTCTGCTATGATGCAGGCAGGAGAGTAATATTTCATAAAATATGCCAAAAATATACCGGCAGGGAATCAATACATTACAAAAAAATCTTTCATCATCGTCTATCAATGGGAATTTCATTCCCAATGCCGTTTTTTTTGAAATGTAATACCCAAAAAGACATTTCTCCCAAAAGACTAAAAAGCCTGCGGAATATTGCGTATTTTGTTCGCATCCATATATCCTCCTAGATAACACTTAATCCTCGTACCCATGTTAAGATCAGCTTCAGGCTATATATGCCTGTTTATTACTTTTTCAGGGATGATGTATGGATGTAGCAAATCTTCCCTTACACATTCCAACGGTATTTCATCGAATGCTACGGCAAATACATCCGTTAGTTATTTTACGACAGATCCATCCAAATCACCTTATTATGGCGATTCTATTTTGTATGTCCAGGGCGCCGGTCGTTCCGCCTACCTTTTCAGCCCGGTAAACTCCCTCGGCGCAGGCAAATATGTCGCATGGCCGTCAGGATTGACCATTGATGAGGTCACCGGGGTGATTGATGTATTGCAGAGTGAACCCGGATCCCGCTATAATGTCGGTTTTATCAAAGCCGGCACGAATGACACGACCTATAACCAGGTGATCCTGGCAGGTATTACGTACCCGGATGGCATCTACTATATGGATTCAAAGGATTCGGTCCTCATACCTTATTACAATGCCAGTTCATACGCCCCCTGGATCGCCGGGTCTGGTTTGCCCGGTAACAATAACATTGACAACGGCGTTTTTGATGAAGACGGTGCGGCAGGGCTCCGGGCCAATGACCAGCAATTGAAAGTGAATAACGCCGAAGGTTCTATAAACCTGAAGAATTCAGTCCGGTCGGGTCTTTTCGGCAGTAATCCACAAAATGGCGATAGTAAGGAGATCTCCATATATTATAGCCTAAATGACATTAGT
>PLXD01000203.1 GCA_003151295.1 Chitinophagaceae bacterium
TTTGTAAAAAATCTCTTCCCGGATGTGGATAAGTTTAGTGCCCGGATCTTGCCGGAAAGCCAAAAATTAAATAACTTTTCTATATGAGATTGTTTACGAATGTAGCTTAATGCTACACGAAAATAGGCGGGTGATATTTCCCGTCATAAAAGGGTGAAGGAGATTATGCCTTCACCTTTCTTATTTTTGCCCGGGCTTTTTTCCGGGGATAACGAAGCTCCGACGAAGTTCCCTCGGTACTCCCCATACAAAGACTTTGCTATTTTTTTCGACAGATTTGCCCAAGGGCATAACTTAATGTGCTGATAGCCTAATTCTAATAACTCAATAAGACGATAACCTTAGGCCCAATAACGTAAAACAAACACCCAGGGACACGAAAGCCGGAAGGTTTTTCGTTTATTTGCTGAAAATTAATCTCCAATCGATGAAACCTATCATTGCATTCGTTACCGGTGGCTATTCCGGCGAATCTGTCATTTCCTACAAAAGCGCCATCACGATTGAAAACAACCTGGACTACAATAAATTCGAGGTATATAAGATAGACATCAGGCCGGAGGGCTGGTTCCATGAGCTTAAGAGTGGAGAAAGAGTATCCGTGGACCGGAATGATTTCTCACTGACCCTTGGGGGTAAAAAGATCCGTTTCGACGCGGTATTGATGGGTATACACGGGACACCCGGGGAAGACGGGAAATTACCGGGATATTTCGATATGCTGAAGCTGCCCTATTCCGGTTGCGATGCGGCGACTTCGGCCCTGACCTTCAACAAGCGTTTCACCGTAGCGGTCGCGGCTTTCAACGGGATCCATGTAGCCCGTTCCGTCCTGCTGATAAAGGACCGCTTTGAGAATCCCGACCAGGTGACGGCTCATTTGCAGTTTCCTGTCTTTGTAAAGCCCAATAATGGCGGCTCAAGCATCGGGATGTCGAAAGTGAATTCAGCATCAGAGGAACTTGGGGCGGCCATTGAAAAGGCTTTCAGGGAAGACGACCAGGTCCTGGTGGAAGAGTTTATTACAGGAAGGGAGTTCACCATTGGTGTATTCCGTTCTAAAGGGGAGATCATCGCCTTGCCTATTACGGAGGTGAAAAGTAAGAAGGAGTTCTTCGATTTTGAGGCCAAGTATACGCCGGGTATGAGCGAAGAGACAACGCCGGCCGAAGTCGATGAAGCAATCNNGTATACCAGGTTTTCAATTGCAGTGGAATAGTACGTATCGATTTTATATATAATGAGGAGAAAGGGCAGCCTTTTATGCTGGAGATCAACACCGTGCCCGGCCAAAGTGAGGCGAGTATCGTCCCGCAGCAAGTGCAGGCAATGGGCTGGTCGTTAAAAGATTTCTATTCCGCCCTGATCGGGGACGCATTGGCACGAGTTTAGCCTGATAGGGCGGTATATTACAAAATTCTTTATTTTCACCCTAACTAATTAAACTTTCCAGCGTGTTCAAATTCCTTACCACGAAACCCCTTTGGGTAAATATCCTTGCCGGGGTCGCTATCTTAATCCTGCTTTTATTGATATTCCTGGGTTCGCTGGACCTTCTGACCCGTCATGGTAAGGTTTTGAAGATCCCCCAGGTTACAGGGCTCTCTTTGGCGGAGGCAAAAAAGACCCTGGAAACGCAAGGTTTCGAGGTCATGATACAGGATTCCATCTATTTTGATACGCTACCCCCTCAGCAGGTGGTTAAACAATTTCCCGAGGCGGATAACCTCGTCAAAGTGAATCGTATGGTATATCTCACGATCAACCGTGCGGTTGCTCCTTTTATCGATATGCCGAACCTGGTCAGCATGAGTTCCCGCAACGCGGCCATGATCCTTCGTCAATATGGATTGAAGTTGGAAGATACCGTATACAAACCCGATTTCGCGCGGAATTCGGTGCTGGATGTGCTCTATGACGGGGCCAGTATAAAGCCGGGTACCAAGATCCAGCAAGGTAGCGGGATCACCCTGGTTTTGGGCAATGGAGTAGGGAGTTCTGATCAGGCGGTGCCCGATCTCTTTGGGCTGACCTATGCAGAGGCAAAGGCCCTGTTGGATTCCAACGGTCTGATCCTTGGAGCCGTGGTACCGGATCCGAATGTGAGCGATACCGCTGCCGCCTTTGTCTACCGGCAGTCCCCCCCGCGGATCAATGACGATAGGAAGCCCAACCATATCCGCCAGGGACAGGACCTGGATATCTGGCTGAGCGTGCAAAAACCGGAAAGGAAACTGGATACTACCACAGCGGCCAGGCCTGCTTCGGACGGTAATTATTAGCGGAAGGATGGCAACAGAGGAACTGGTAACAAAAAAATCAAATCAAGCTATGCAACTAATTTCTGTAGATGAATTGAAAGCAAGAATAGACGCAGGAGAAGAATTGCTTTTGTTGGATGTCCGTGAGCCGGTAGAAAATGCCGACTTCAATATCGGCGGAGTCTTATTGCCTTTGGGCAAGGTACAGACCCTGCAGGTAGACGACATCGATGACTGGAAGGATAAGGAAGTGATATGCTATTGCCGTAGCGGCAACCGCAGCGGGCAGGCCTGCCTGATCCTGGAGACAGCCGGCTTCACGAATGTCAAGAACCTTATGGGGGGGATGTTGGCCTGGCAGGACCGGATCGCAAAAGCGCACTAATGCAGGTATTACTCCGGCCGGTCCCGCTGATAGTCCTACAACTTTATATTCACCGCCAGCATAAAATTTGCCGGAGCCGCCGGAAAATAAAAATTGTTGGTGACCACCTGTTGGCTACTGATATAGGGAGCATTGTAGCCGTTAGGTTCGTATAGTTCATTAAATATATTATAGGACATGAAGATGAGCTGAATTTGTTTGAATACAGGCTGGGGGACTACCCATACGATGCGCGCGTTCTCATAGAA
>PLXD01000184.1 GCA_003151295.1 Chitinophagaceae bacterium
CGCGTGGACAGGCAGTTGCGCGGTCGTTCTGCACGCCAGGGCGATCCCGGCACCACCCAGTTCTATGCATCCCTGGAAGATGACCTGATGCGTATGTTCGGAAGTGACCGCATCGCTTCTCTGATGGATAAGATGGGGTATAAGGAAGGGGAAGTGATCCAGCATGGCATGGTCACCAAGAGCATTGAAAGAGCGCAAAAGAAAGTAGAAGAGAATAACTTCGGCATCCGTAAACGCTTGCTCGAATACGATGACGTAATGAACAAACAGCGTAATGTGGTATACAGAAAGAGAAACCACGCGCTGTTTGGTGAAAGACTCGCCCTGGACCTCGATAATGCGTTCTATATCGTGGCCGAAGGATTGGTCGACTCTTTCCGGCAACAGGATGACTATGAGGGTTTCAAATTATCCACCATCGTGAATTTCGGGATCGACACGGGCATTAGCCAGGATGAATTCATGAAAGGGGATCTTGCGGGATTATCGGAGAGATTATACCAGGAAGCTACACAGAACTATGAACGCAAACTGGAAGAATTGCGCAAGCAGGCCGTTCCGGTCTTCAAGAATATCAGGCAGACCCAGGGCGGCCACGTGGAGAAAGTGGTAGTGCCTTTTACAGACGGCAAAAAAGCGATCAATGTGCTGGCGAACCTGGACAAAACCCTGGGCACGGAAGGCAGGGAACTGATGAATGCGGTAGAAAGACAGATCACGCTCGCGATCATCGACGATACCTGGAAGGAGCATCTGCGTTCGATGGATGACCTGAAACAGAGCGTGCAAACTGCCTACCTGGAACAGAAAGATCCCCTCGTGATCTACAAAATGGAGGCATTCGAGCTGTTCCGCCGCATGGACAGCGATGTGAACCGCGAAATCGTGAGCTTCCTTTGTCATTGCAATATCCCTATCGAGGGAAGCGCCCCGATCCGCGAAGGCAGGGAACAAAAGACGGACATGAGCAAGATGAAAGTGAGAAAGGATGAAATGGTAGCAGCAGGAAATACCGGTAACGAGATCGTCAATGAAGGAAATGACTATTACGAGCCTTCCGGACCCGTCAAGCAGGAACCCGTAAAAGTAGGTCCCAAGATCGGCCGTAATGATCTCTGTCCCTGCGGCAGCGGCAAAAAATATAAGAACTGCCACGGAAAGGATGCAGTAGCGTAAGGACAAAGAACGAGTTTAGGCATAAAAAACTAGCTTAAGAATAAATAATTTGATAAAAAAGCATCTGTTCGGATACGGCAGATGCTTTTTTATTTTTCTCCGGGACCGCCCCTATTCTTTGCCCGGAAAAGGCCATCCGTTTTGATGAAATGAAGTAATTTTGAAAACCAATGACCATGAAAGATATCGCCTCTTACATTGATCATACCGTCCTAAAACCGACCACTACCTACGCTGAAATAAAGAAATTAAGCGAAGAGGCCCTGCAGTATCAATTCGCAGCCGTATGCATACCTCCTCCCCTCGTAAAGCAGGCAGGGGATATCGTGAAGGGCTCACCGGTAAAAGTCGCGACCGTGATTGGCTTTCCCTTCGGTTACAGTGTCGCGAAAGCCAAATTTGCCGAAGCGGATCAGGCATTACAGGACGGGGCGGATGAACTGGATGTGGTGATCAACCTGGTCGCGCTGAAAGGCGGCGTCTGGAACTACCTGGAAAAAGAGATGCTGCCCTTGCTCAAACTTGCCCACAGCCAGGGCAAGATCATAAAAGTGATCGTCGAAAGCGGAGTGCTGAACGAAGAAGAGATCATCCGCTGTTGCTCCCTCTATGGTAGTATGGGAGCAGATTTTTTAAAGACCTCGACAGGCTATGCGGAAAAAGGAGCAAGCGTGGATGCAGTCAGACTGATGCGGGAACACCTGTCGCCTTCCATAAAGATAAAAGCGTCGGGAGGCATCCGGAACTATGAATTTGCCAGGCAGTTACTGGAAGCCGGGGCTGAAAGACTGGGATGCACTGCCAGCGTGGAAATCGTAAAGGGTGCTGTTTAATTATAAAATTACTTTTTTTTCACACAAATTCTTTTCCATGAAGAACGTAGTATTCCTGTTGTTGCTGATCACCGGTAAACTCTTCGCCCAGACCGATTCAGGTGCCGTGGCGATTCGCACCGTGGTGATTCATAAAGATCCCCGTATCGAGGCCCTGGTCAAAAAACAGGCACAGATCAATGAGGAGACCACCCGGGATAGTCGCCGGAGCATGCCCGGCTTCCGGATACAGGTCATCCAGTCCAGGGACCGGAACAAGGTTTTTGCCGAAAAAACCAAAATATACCAGCAGTTCCCGGACCTACCGCCTTACCTGATCTACCAGCAGCCTTTTTACAAGCTCAAGGTAGGTAACTTTAAGACCCAGGAAGAAGCGGAAGAATACGAGAAACAATTGTCCAGGCTATTTCCAACGGGCATGTTCGTCGTCCGGGACATCATCGAAGTGAAACCGGATTAACCCTTCCTTTACCGGATTCACTGGTACAATCCCGGGTTCACCCGTATAATAAAAGAATGTTGATACTATGCTTAAAGATAAGATCAAAGAATTAGCCGCTCAGTATACCCCCGAATTCATCGGGGTCAGGCAGTATTTGCATGCAAACCCGGAATTGAGCTATCAGGAATTTGAGACCTCCCGTTTTGTCCAGGACCAGCTATCGCAGTGGAAGATCCCATTCCAGGTCATGGCAACTACCGGTGTGGTAGGCCTGATCAAAGGCAGGAACCCGGATAAAAGAGTGATCGCCCTGAGAGCCGATATGGACGCACTCCCCATTAAGGAAGAGAACCATGTCGCCTATAAATCGAAAAAAGAGGGCATCATGCATGCCTGCGGGCACGATGTACACACCACTGTCCTGCTGGGGGCAGCCAGGATCCTGCAGGAATTGAAAACCGAATGGGAAGGGACCATCAAACTGATCTTCCAGCCCGGAGAAGAAAAAAATCCCGGCGGCGCCAGCCTGATGATCAAAGACGGGGTGCTGGAAAATCCAAAACCCCAGGCCATCTTTGGGTTGCATGTCCATCCGGGTCTCGAAACAGGTAAATTGAGTTTTCGCGGAGGCATGGTGATGGCTAGCGCCGACGAGATCTATATCACCATTAAAGGCAAAGGCGGCCATGCCGCAGCACCGCATTCGACCATCGACATCATCCTGGTCGCTTCTCACCTGATCGTGGCCCTGCAGCAGATCATCAGCCGCAACCGCAACCCGCTCGCTCCATCCGTCTTATCCATCACCTCCTTTCAGGGCGGTGCCACCACCAATGTAATCACCAGCGAAGTAAAACTGATGGGAACGTTCCGTGCCATGGATGAACAATGGCGCTTCAAGGCGCATGAGCTGATCCGTAAGTTATCCACCGAGCTGGTGCATAGCATGGGCGCAGAAATCGACCTGCATATCGACGTCGGCTACCCGGTAGTATATAATAATGAGGCCTTGAACGCCGTTGCCCGGACAGATGCTGCCGAATTCATGGGCAAAGAGAATGTATTGGAAACGGAGATACGGCTCGGGGCCGAGGATTTCGGTTATTATACCCAGAAGATCCCCGGCTGTTTCTACCGGCTGGGCGTGATGAATATCGAAAAAGGCATCACCTCCGGGGTGCATACGCCCACTTTCAATATCGATGAATCCGCCATCGCGATCGGAGCCGGCATCATGGCTTGGTTAGGAAGTACGATTGAGTTTAAGGAATAGCCGCCTGTTCCCGGGCTAAAAACTGGTTTTGGCGGCATTTTCGTATTTTGCACCCAGTCTTCTATCGGTGGGAGAAATATTCCAATATGCAAAAAAAACAGATCCGTAAAGAACAGGCGCTCGAATATCACTCCAAGGGGAGGCCCGGCAAAATAGAGGTGGTTCCTACCAAAGAGGCCAAGACCCAAAGGGATCTGTCCCTCGCCTATTCGCCAGGCGTAGCGGAACCTTGCAAAGAGATCTACAAAAATCCCGAGGATGTTTATAAATATACCGCCAAAGGCAACCTGGTAGCCGTGATCACCAACGGAACGGCTGTATTGGGACTGGGCGATATCGGCCCCGAAGCGTCCAAACCCGTTATGGAAGGCAAGTGTGTCCTGTTCAAGATCTTCGCAGATATTGATGTTTTCGATATAGAAATAAACGAAAAAGATCCCGCAAAATTCGTACAGATCGTAAAAGCGTTGGAACCCACGTTCGGCGGTATCAACCTGGAGGACATCAAGGCACCCGAATGCTTCTATATCGAACAACAGCTAAGGGAGACTCTGAAAATACCCGTAATGCATGACGACCAGCATGGCACCGCCATCATCAGCAGCGCAGCCTTGCTCAATGCCCTGGAGGTCCAGAAGAAAAAGATCGACCGCGTAAAGTTCGTCATCAACGGAGCCGGCGCCGCCGCCATGGCCTGTTCGCAATTGTACGTAGCATTGGGAGCCAAATATGAAAATTTCATTCTCTTCGATAAGGATGGGGTCCTCCATGAAGGCAGAACGGACCTGGACGAGACAAAAAAGAAATTCGCCGTCAAAGCCAGTGACTGGACCCTCGAAAAAGCCATGAAGGACGCGGATGTGTTTGTGGGACTCAGCGTCGGCAATGTAGTCACCAAAGAGATGGTGAAGAGCATGGCCAGGAAGCCCATCGTGTTCGCCATGGCCAATCCCGACCCGGAGATCAGCTATGAGGCCGCCACCGAAACACGTGACGATATCATCATGGCTACCGGCCGTAGCGACTATCCCAACCAGGTGAATAATGTTTTGGGATTCCCCTTTATTTTCAGGGGGGCACTGGATGTTCGGGCTACCCAGATCAACGAAGCCATGAAGCTGGCCGCCGTAAAAGCCCTGGCAGAACTGGCCAAAAGCCCGGTACCCGATATCGTGAACATGGCCTACAATGAGAAAAACATCATATTCGGGCCTTCTTATATCATTCCCAAGCCCCTGGATCCCCGGCTGCTGTCCACCGTGGCACCGGCCGTTGCCCGGGCAGCCATCGAGAGCGGGGTGGCTCAGATACTTATAGACAACTGGGACGCGTATGCGATCGAACTGAACAAGAGGCTGGGCCTGGATAACCAATTGATCCGCCTGCTGGGCAGCAAAGCACGCATGGATCCCAGGCGGCTCGTGTTCGCGGAGGCCGACAACCTGAAGATCCTCAAAACGGCCCAGATCCTGTACGACGAAGAAGTCGCCTATCCCATATTATTAGGCGATGAAAAAAAGATCCGTCATATCGCCGCCTTGAACAATATCGATCTCGACGAGATCCCCATTATCGATCCACGCAGCGACGAATGTGAAGAGCAGCGGAAACGCTTCAGCGAGCTTTTCTTTATGAAAAGACAACGCAGGGGCGTCAACAAGTACGAGTCCCAAAAAATAATGCGGGATCGGAACTATTTCGGCTGCATGATGGTAGAGACAGGCGAAGCCGATGCGATGATCTCGGGACTGACCAAGAACTATCCCGATACCATCCGGCCGGCTATCCAGGTCATCGGTACCGAAGAAGGCGTGAAAAAGATTGCCGGCATGTACCTGATGCTAACCAAGAAAGGCCCTCTATTCCTCGCCGATACGACTGTAAATTTCAACCCTACCGCCGAAGAGCTCGCCGATATCACCCTGCTGGTGGCCAGGGAAGTGAGGAGCTTTAATCTCATTCCGCGCATCGCCATGCTGAGCTATTCCAATTTCGGTAACAGCGATTCCCCGGAAGCCAGGCTAGTGGCGGAAGCCACGAAGATCGTCAAGCGGAAGGATCCCACCCTGATCGTAGATGGGGAAATGCAGGCCAGTATCGCGCTCAGCAATGAGGTGCTGAAAGAGAATTATCCTTTCAGCGAATTGGTGGATCAGGAAGTGAATACCCTGATCTTCCCCAACCTGGCGGCGGGTAATGTGGCCTATAACCTGCTTAAGGAAGTGGGTGGTGCCGACGCGATCGGGCCGATCCTGCTGGGGTTGAAAAAACCCGTTCACGTATTACAATTGGGAAGTTCGGTGCGTAGCATTTATAATATGTCGCTGATCGCCATCATCGACGCACAAATAAAATGCAACAAATCCCCCGAAGAGAAGGAGGCACTCAAGAAATCACCCTGGTGGAAACGACAGAAAAAGCATAGGGAATAGCAGAAAGGCCCAGGGAATAATTAAAGTATTTATAAAATAACAGGCTAAAAAAAAACGGAATAAATTGTATTTTGAATGATGAAGTTATTTACTGAGTTTGGCCGCTATCTGCTCATGCTGAAGGGAATGTTCTCCAGGCCGGAGAACGGAAAAATGTACTGGAAGGAGTTCATGCATCAATGTTCCGAGATCGGGATCGGTTCCCTGGGCATTGTCGTGATCATTTCCGTTTTTATGGGCGCCGTGTCAACCCTGCAAACGGCTTACCAATTGGTGAGTCCCTTTATTCCCCTGTCGACGATCGCCCAGATCGTTCGGGATACGGTGATCCTGGAATTTTCCCCTACCCTGGTCTGCATCGTTCTGGCAGGTGTGGTAGGCAGCAAGATCGCAAGCGAATTAGGCAATATGCGGGTGAGCGAACAGATCGACGCACTGGAGATCATGGGTATCAACACCAAAACCTACCTGATCCTGCCGAAATTGCTGGCATCCATCGTGGTCATACCGATGCTCGTAGTGATCTCCGCGGTTCTGGGAATATGGGGTGGACGACTGGCCGGCACCCTGACCGGCATCCTGTCTGGGGCCACCTTTGATAAGGGCCTCCACCAGTTCTTCAAGCCTTATAACGTGTTTTTTGCCCTGGCGAAAGCTTATACCTTCGCCTTTATTATTTCCAGCATATCAGCCTATCACGGATATTATGTGAAAGGAGGGGCGCTGGAGATTGGCCGGGCCAGCACCAAATCCGTCGTGGTAAGCTGCGTGCTGGTGCTGTTTGCGGATTATTTGCTGGCCGCATTGTTGTTGTAGTCAGCAACCTAAAAACGATTGATCGCTTACAAAAATGATAGAAGTTTAAAGATGATAGAAGTCAAAGACATACGAAAAGGATTCGGCGATAAGATCGTCATACAGGACGTGAGCGCCATCATGCAGACGGGCAAATGCAACTTAATCATAGGCACGAGCGGCAGCGGCAAGACGGTCTTGATGAAATGCCTGGTCGGCCTGTTCGAGCCCGATAGCGGTGAAATATACTATGACGGACAGCCTTTGTCGGAGATGAACGATGAACAGCGCAAGGAACTGAGGCAACAGATCGGCATGCTCTTCCAGGGTTCGGCGCTGTTCGACAGTATGACCGTCGAACAGAATATCATGTTCCCCCTCGATATGTTTACCAAAAAGAACTATGCGGAGAAGCTGAAAAGGGTGAATGAAGTGCTGGACAGGGTGAACCTGAAGGATGCCAATCAGAAATTCCCGGCCGAGATCTCCGGGGGCATGAAAAAAAGAGTGGGCATCGCCCGTGCTATCGTGCTGAACCCTAAATATTTGTTCTGCGATGAACCCAATTCGGGTTTGGACCCCCAGACGTCTTTGCTCATCGATAAGCTCATCAAAGAGATCACAATCGAATACAATATCACTACCGTCGTCAACACGCACGATATGAACAGTGTGATGGAAACCGGCGATAACATCATTTATATGTATCAGGGGCTGAAAGAATGGGAAGGAAGTAACAAAGAGATCATATTCAGCAAGAATCAACGGCTGAACGATTTCATCTTTGCCTCCGACTTCCTGAAAGACGCCAAGGACATGCGGATGCTGGAAATGAAAGGGAAAATAGACAATAATCGTAATATGGACGAACAGCTCAAATAGCGTGACTTATCAGCCCATGTAACAGGACCGGTAGAAAGATATTCCCTTATGCAAATCAAGATTTTCCCCTATTTTTGCCCACCGATTCAAATTAATCCAAATGGCAATCCTAGTTAATAAAAATTCCCGGATCATTGTTCAAGGCTTTACAGGGACAGAAGGTACTTTTCACGCGACACAAATGATAGAATATGGTAGTAATGTCGTTGGAGGTGTAACACCTGGCAAAGGAGGAAGCACCCATCTTGACAGACCGGTTTTCAATACCGTAGCCGATGCGGTAAAAGCCACAAAGGCGAATGTATCCATCATTTTCGTTCCCCCCGCCTTCGCCGCGGATGCTATCCTGGAATCTACCGAAGCCGAGATCGAACTGGTCGTCTGTATCACGGAAGGAATTCCCGTACAGGATATGGTAAAGGTCAAGCAATACCTGAAAGGTTCGAAAACCCGGCTGATCGGGCCTAACTGCCCCGGCGTCATCACTGCCGGTGAATGTAAGGTTGGCATCATGCCCGGATTCGTCTTCAAGACGGGCAAAATCGGGATCGTTTCCAAATCGGGAACCCTGACCTATGAGGCCGCCGACCAGGTAGCCAAGGCCGGACTCGGCATCTCCACGGCAGTTGGCATCGGGGGTGACCCAATCATCGGAACCACGACAAAAGAAGCGGTAGAATTGTTGATGAATGACCCAGGAACCGAAGGCATCGTAATGATCGGCGAAATCGGCGGCAGCATGGAAGCAGAAGCAGCCTATTGGATAAAAGAAAATTCCAGGAAACCCGTCGTGGGATTCATAGCCGGTCAAACGGCCCCTCCCGGGCGCCGTATGGGTCACGCCGGGGCCATTGTAGGCGGAGCAGACGATACGGCCGCCGCTAAAATGAAGATCATGGGGGAATGCGGGATCCATGTCGTCCAAAGCCCGGCCGATATCGGCGCTACGATGGCTAAGGTCATGAAGAAGTCATAAGAAGCAAAGACCCGGAAAAAACAAAAAGAGAGCGGATAATAACGTNNAACCAACTTACCGCCTATAATCGAAGAAACCCCGCCTAAGCGGGGCTTCTCTTTCCCTATTCATCTGTGATCAATCCAAGATCATTAAGTTTCAATTTTACTGCGATTACCGACTACCAGCACCTGCGATCCCTGTGAAGATCATACCGGTCATGGAAATAATCCCTGCGATCCACCCTCAGATCATGACGGTCGGCTCTTATATCGTTCCTCGCGTGTATCATGGCAACCCTGTCATGACGAATATCCCCTTTGTAATTCACGGCATTATTACTTTCAGCCTGGGTTCCGATGGCAAAGAATAAAGCGGCAGCGATGAGTATTGTAAATTTCGTTTTACTCACGATCATATTTGTCTTTTTTTGATGTTCATGAATCTTCGATTTCATACATTTTTTTTATTGTTAACGAATATCGAACTCGTATATAAGAACCCGGCAGAACAGGATCGTTTAAGGGAGAATCGTTATAAACCTGTTAAATGGCTTCCTGCCGTCCAACANNGAGGGATTTCTTTATGTAATTGCAGGCTGGCCGCATCTTATTGCTAACTTTAAAAAAAATTGTCCTATGATCCTCAAAAAGATCACTGCCATAGCCGCTCTCTGTGCAATCAGCTTCTGTTTGTCGGCGCAGAACAAACCGGATGATTATGTGGCGAACTGGAAGACAATCGATTCACTGATCAATAAAAAAGGACTCACCCGGTCCGCCCAGGCACAGGTAGATAAACTCTATGCCGGTGCGAAAAAGGAGCATAACGATGCCCAGCTGATTAAAGCGCTGCTATACCGGATGAATCTGCAGGAGACCCGGGAGGAGGATGCCACCGTAAAAAATACCGCCGTGCTGGAAAAAGAGATCGACTCCGCGCGGAAGCCTGCCCGATCCATCCTGACGAGCCTATTGGCCGGGACCTATTGGAATTATTTTCAGGCCCACCGGTATAAACTATATAACAGGTCCGCTACCATCAATTATAAAAAAGAAGACCTTGCCACCTGGGACCGGTCCGAATTCCATAAAAGGATCGGTGATTTATACCTGGCCTCCCTGAAGGACGAGCGCCTCCTTCAACAAACGGGATTGGCGCCTTTCGATGCGATCATCAGCAAAGGCAATGCCCGGAATCTGCGCCCCACCCTTTTCGACCTGCTGGCCCACCGCGCCCTGGATTATTTTAAAACCAACGAGCAGGATCTCGATCGTCCCGCCTACGCCTTCGAGATTGACGATAGCGCTGCTTTCTCGGATAAAGCAATTTTTGCGGATCACTCTTTTATAAACAAGGATTCAGCCTCCCTGCATTTCAAAGCCCTTGGGCTTTTCCAACGATTGATCCACCTGCACCTGAAAGATGCGGATCCCTCCGCAGTACTGGACGTAGACATCGAAAGGATCGATTTTGTAAATCAATACACGGTCCTGGAGGATAAGGCAGATCTTTATTGGGGAGCGCTTAAATACATTACGGATCTTTATCCCGACGAACCCATTGCCGCACAGGCATGGTATTTACAGGCCCAATTACTCGCGGATAAGGCCGTTCACTACGACCCAAACGGAGATACGGCGAATCGCTATTCCTATCTGCCGGCCGAAGCGATCTGTCGAAGGGTGATGCAGCAAAAAGACAGCAGCGAAGGGAGATCTAATTGCCATTCACTACTAAGAACCATCCTCCGCAAAGAACTATCCCTCCAGACGGAAAAAGTGAATCTCCCGGGGCAGCCTTTCCGCACCCTCGTTAGCTGGCGCAATTTTTCGCAGTTGTACTTCCGCGTTATCCCGATCGACCGTGCCAGGAGAGAAAGCCTGGGGAATAACTCCTACGTCGACGGTTACTGGGAAAAACTAGCNNAAAAACTACTGGCATTCTCTCCCTTAAAGGAATTTTCGCAGCCCCTTCCTGCCACAGGAGACCATCAGCAGCACCGTGTAGAGATAAAAACAGATGCACTGCCCGTCGGGGAATATGCTTTACTAACCGGTGCCACCAGTGATTTCAGTCTCAGCAGTCCTTCGATGGCCGTGCAATTTTTCTATGTTTCGGAGATCGCATATATCCAGCAGGGTAATGACTTCTTCGTATTGGACAGAAGCAGCGGACAGCCCCTGGCAAATGCAACGGTACAGCTATGGAATCAGAATTTCAACTATCAGACCGACAAACGCACACTCACAAAATCGGGATCGTACCAGGCGGATAGCCATGGATATTTTTTACTGAAAGAAAAAATCAGTAGCCGGCAAACCGGCCAATTGCTCGAGATCAATACAAACACGGATCATCTTTTCATGGATGAAGCAGTGAGCCCTTATTCCGGCTCCCAGAACGACGAGGATCAGTATCCGGTAAAACCCGTCGACATACAGAAATACGAAGACAAACACAAACAGACCTTTTTCTTTACAGACCGTTCCATCTACCGGCCGGGGCAAATGCTATATTTCAAGGGGATCGTGGTAACCCGTGATTTCGTGACGAGACAATCAAAAATACTGACAGGTTTCAATACAAAACTGATCCTCTATAACGCCAATGGAGAGAAAATAGATTCCATCCTTGCCCGGACAAATGAGTTCGGTTCCTACCAGGGCCGGTTCCGTTTGCCGGAAGGCCAGTTAAATGGAGAATTTCGGCTGGAAGACGATTCCGCAAGTGGCAGTACAAGTTTTTCCGTGGAAGAATACAAGCGGCCGAAATTCGAGGTGAAATATGACCCCTTGAAGGGCAGCTACCGGGTGAACGATACATTGAAAATCCACGGCAAAGCCATCGCCTACGCCGGTAACGCCATCGATGGGGCCAATATTAACTACCGGGTTGTGAGAGAAACCAGGTATCCCAACTCCTGGCTATATTTCCGCGGGCGCTTCCCGGCAGGCAACTCCCAGGAAATTACTCATGGGACCTTAAAGACCGGGCGCGACGGGGCTTTTACGATCTCTTTCATCGCCATCCCCGATAGGGCAGTTAATAAGGAGCTTGACCCCATATTCGAATACAAAGTGGTCGCGGATATTACGGACATCAATGGTGAAACGAAAAGCGGTGAAACGACCGTTTCCGCCGGGTACAAAGAACTTATACTTTCGGTAGAACTACCTGCCGGGCACGGCGCTGGCAGAGCTTTGCCTTCCGATAGATTGAAGAAGATAGCCATCATTACGACCAATACTTCGGGTGTATTCGAGCCCGCTCCCGTGCATGTCGCAGTCTTTCGGCTAAAAGCACCCGATAGACTAATACGGGAACGCTATTGGGAACAGCCGGACCAGTTCGTCATGACCCGGGACGAATATCTTGGGCATTTCCCGCATGATGAATATAGTGAGGAAACCAAACAGGCAAATTGGGAAAGAACGGAAAAAGTCTACGAGACGACCGACAGCAGTCGTGAAAACGGCGCCCTACCCCTCAGGAATGCCAACTTCAAGGCCGGATGGTACGCCTTCGAAGTCAGCGCCAAAGACAAATACGGTCAGGAAGTAAAAGACATACAATATATTGAACTGTACGAGGGCAATAGTTTCAGTCCCGCAAATCCCCGGTACGATTGGGTGGTGGATGGCGGAGAAACGGGCTCGCCGGGTAGCCGGATAAGCGTAGCGATCGGTTCTTCCGCTACAGACGTGTATGTGATCCGCCAGGTGGAGAAACGATTACAGGAAGTGAAACGATCGCCCGATGAGAAAAGGTCACAAGATGAGTATGATTTCTTTACACTCTCCACAGACAAAAAGGAATTCGTGACCACCATTGAAGAAGCTGACCGCGGTGGCTTTGGCATCAGGCATGCCTTTATAAAAGATAATCGGTTCTACAGCGGGCTCTATACCATTCAGGTGCCCTGGTCCAACAAAGAGCTCTCCATCGAATACAGAAGCTACCGGGATAAGACCCTGCCGGGCAGCGGCGAGAAATGGCAATTAACGATACGGGGCAATAGGGGTGAAAAAGCCGCGGCGGAAGTATTGGCAGGCATGTATGATGCATCTCTTGACCAGTTCAAACCGCAGCAATGGACAAAACCGGAGGTATGGGATGGCTATGAACCGCGAAACGCCTGGAATAATGGCAATAGCTTCACGAAGATCGAGTCCCAACAGAAGAATTTTTATGAGAACAAGTACGACTATTTTTATAAAAGATATGACGCACTATTGCAGCCTGGGAATAATCAAATGGTTTATGGAATGGGCAGAAGGGTCCTCTTAAGGGGAGCGGCCAGTTCGTTCCCGATGTCATTAGGATATAGTGCTAAATTTGAAATGAACGAAGATACCGTGTTGTATAAAGTTGTCGATCTTAAAAACCCTGCCCCCGACAGGAAACCGCCAGTCCCGGAAGTCCTCTCATCCCCCTCCCAATCCCCCGTCCAGATCCGCAAGAATTTCAACGAGACGGCCTTCTTCTTCCCAGATCTGCGGACGGACAGCGCCGGAAATATCAGCTTCTCCTTCACGATGCCGGACGCTCTTACGAGTTGGAAATGGATGAGCCTGGCGCATACCCGCGATCTCGCCTTTGGCTACTCGGAAAAAACCATCATCACCCAGAAACAACTGATGGTGCAACCGAACGCACCGCGGTTCTTGCGGGAAGGCGACCGCCTGGAGCTGAGCGCCAAGATCGTCAACCTCAGCGATTCCGAACTGACAGGACAGGCGGTGCTGGAACTGACCGATGCCACGACCAATCAATCCGTAGACGGATGGTTCAGCAACCAACAGGCCAACCAGTTCTTCACCGTAGCAGCAGGACAGAGCGCCGTCATCCGCTTCCCCATTGAAATACCTTATCAATTCAACCGGCCTGTCAGCTACCGCATCGTGGCCCGGGCAAAGTCTTACAGCGACGGGGAAGAGGACATGCTTCCNNTGGTTACCGAGAGCCTTCCCCTCAACATACGTGGAAACGTCAGCCGCAGCTTCCATTTCGATAAACTCCTGCAAAGCGGATCCAGCGAGACCCTCAACAACCATGCGTTGACGGTGGAATTCAGCAGCAATCCCGCCTGGTATGCCGTGCAGGCCCTCCCCTACCTGATCGAATACCCCTATGAATGTGCCGAGCAGACTTTTGAAAGGTATTATGCCAACGCACTGGCGGCCAGTATCGTAAAGAACGCTCCCCGCATCCGGGAACTCTTGTCGACATGGAAGACGAAGGATACGGCCGCCCTGATAAGCAATCTCGAAAAAAATCCCGAACTCAAATCGGTGCTGCTGGAGGAGACACCCTGGGTCCTGGAAGCAAAGAGCGAATCACAGCAGAAAAGAAACATCGCCCTTCTCTTCGATATGGCCCGAATGACTAAAGATCTGGGAGCCGCACTAAACAAGCTGCAGGAACTGCAATCTCCGGACGGAGGATTTCCCTGGTTCAAAGGCGGACCGGATGACCGCTATATCACGCAGACCATTCTTTCGGGAATCGGCCACCTGAGGAAACTGCAGGTCCTGCC
>PLXD01000413.1 GCA_003151295.1 Chitinophagaceae bacterium
TGATATTGGTTCCTACATGCAAAGGCCCCAACTCCTCCTTCGTGATCTCACGCACAATCTTACCCGTTATGGTCAGGATCTGTATCTTGATATCCTGAGGCACGTCGGTACCCGTTATCGTGAATACAAAAGCAGTAGAAGTCGAGAATGGATTGGGATAGTTCATAATATTCGAGATCATAGCCTTATTGATGATCTTAAAACCTACCCGGTAAGGAGCAGTGCCGGCGGGATTTCCGGACTCGTCTTTCCCGGTAACGATCAACTGATAATTATCGCCGGTTGGATTGACCTGGTTCGTAAACGAAGGAGTAAAATCCACCGTCGCAGTATTGTTACTACTGGTGGCCGGCGTAAAACGCATCGTGTCACTGCTGTAACTATAGCTATGCAGGGATCCGTCGGGATAAAGGACCTGAATCGATATTAAAGAGGTATCAGCCAGCAGCAGGTACTGGGATGGACTCTTCAATTTTATCTGGATATGGGGCCTGGTAGACACGATATCTCCATTGAGGATATGGACATTGTCAAACGTCACATCCAACAAAGGATTCCTGGTATCATACATTACATAAAAATTCTTGTAGAGGAAGTTATTGAAAAGATATTCCTCAGGTTGGGCAAAGTGGGGATTCACGTTCAGATAAAGGGTATTGAGACCGGGATAATTCTTGGTATCCATCTGGTAATTTACGGATAAAGTATCTCCGCTGACCAGGACTTTCCCCTTTGGCAGCGTAATGGTATGCGACGCATTGTTCTTATCGGTAACGGTCATGATGAAGCTCATACTGTCAGAAAAAGCGGTAGGACTTATATTTTTAAAGGCTATTCCAAAATTCAGGGGTTGCCCAATCTGTAGTGTGTCCTGTCCTTTTAAATATACGTTTGGCGCCAAAGCCCCTTCAGGGACGGGGTTNNAGTTGATAAGGGGTTCCATGCACCGTATCCTGCGTAATCAGCCTCAATTGCAGATACGGGAACTTACTGGCGTTGATGGCAGAGATATCATAATCCTGGGTGGTCACAGGCAGAGTCGTAATCAGGGTGCTGTTTCCACTTGTGTCGACCCCATAAATATTCAATGATACATTGTCCGTGGAGGGACTTTCCAGGCTCGATCCTCTCCAATGCAATTGTTTCCATTGTTTGGCCGGCCCGAATTGCGGGGAGGTTACATACCCTAACAGGGAAATAGACTGGCAATTCACAGACAGGGTGGCGTTGTCATAAATACCGGTTGTAAACACAGACCTGGGAGTAAACGAAGGATTTCCCTTCTGATATACAAAGGCAAAGGCCCTGGGGGTTGTAAAAGAATCCAGAGCGTAGAACCCTGCATTTACCAGGGTATTATAAAGAGAATTGCCCGAACCATATCTTGAGGTGTCCGCCATCCACTGATCGACATATACATTACTGCCAGGACTGGCATTATTCCTGATCACCACATAAGCGCCGTTTGGAACGATATTATTCAGGAAATCCATCGTGTGTTTCCTGCTGGCGCTATCCGAATACAGGAAATCGAATCCATATTCTCTTTGAGTTCCGCAATTAGAGTTTTCACTGTTATACAACCCGGTAGGCCCCGAGAAGTTATTTTGCCATGGATTAAAGGTGATAGGATCTATCACATTAATGATCAATTCATTGTAACTACAGCCAGGGCCTATTAAGGGATTCCCGTTAATGGCAACCGTATAATTGGCCTGGTCGGGAGATGCGGTCGGATAGATCCCGGCTCTTGCAAATACGTTGTCGGTAACAGCAGAATATTTCCAGGTCCGGCTGGCGGAATCCAGGTAGATGCTGTCCATGGCAGATTGCGTATGCTGGTAAAAATGGGACTGATTATACCCTCCCCCTTTACTGGTAATGGAATCTATATAAATAAAAGAGGAGTTATTCCAATTGTAGGGACTATCGGGCTTGGGCACTACCGAAATCCTCCAATAATATACAACACTATCCTTATAGGTGATATGCGGATCAAACGCCAGGACACCTCCCACGGATGTTATCGTACCCGCGACTTTCTGCGATGAGTTGAATAATGCGGTCGTGTCGATTTGCACTGCATATTGTCCCGAAGCACTAAAAGGATCGGCAGTCGAAGCATATAAAGGCTGAATAGGCGTATTGACAATCCCATAATTAAACGGGTAGGCGGGATTAGCCTCCTCCTGGTAGACATACACGCCTGCAGTAGCGGAATTATTGTCCAAGGTCACTTCCTGAACGTTATTGTCGGAGTTTACGACGACGGTAATATAATTCTGCCCCTTATCCCGCGTAGCGACAATCGGTACGACCAACTTTATGGAATCGGAATAGAGGATTCCCGGAATCCTTTTCTTCAGGATGACAGCACTGATTCCATTCGGATATTTACNNAGTAACAGTAATAGAGTCAGACACCGCCTTGCCTAAATTATAAAACCGCGCGTTAACGGTAAAGCTGTTGTTCGATACCGCAACAAAACTTGGATTGACCTGTACCTGGGATACCTCTATATCATAATCCGGCAGGGACTCCGAATTGAACTTTAAAGAAGGGTCGCCATGGGTCGTCATCTGCTCGGAATGCAGGCGGGCATAAAAATCGCCGGGTGCAGCATTCATCAACCCCTGCAATGCATCCTTCTGGGCGATTCCTATTGACTTTCCGTAATCGTTCACGGCCAGCCTATTATACAAAGCGTTGAGATAAATATTGAGATAGTTTACGATCCCAAAATGCGTACTGGCCACAAAGGCGATAGATCCGCGTTCTTTGGCCAGTACATATGATTCCGATAAGGTCAGGTTCGTAGCGAACCGTTGAGGATCGAAAATAAAAAAGTCCCCGGCATCGCAACCGTCAACAAAAAAAACAGGGTATTTGCCGGCATTGTTATAACCCGAAGGATCATCAAGGTTATACCCCAGGGTAGTATTGGATGAATGCCCGAAATAGGTCAGGATGCTGAGCCCCGTGCTGAAAAGGGATGTAAGCGAACTGGCTGTAACCTGTTGGACCTGGTCGGCTGTGGTCTTGCAAAAACTCGAAACGTTTGCTCCAAAAAGAGTATCGGAAATAATTTGCTGGTAACTATTCATGTAATTACACAATATGGTGCCCAGGTACGCTTCGCTGGCGCCGGTTATGTGCACCATATTTTTCATCCACAACCTTCCGGCGATCGTATTGGGGGAGGTCGACTGGGCCTGCTCATATTCTTTCACTTTGGACAGGTAGGTCTCCACCTCCGCTCCCGAAACGACGGACAGACGGCCGATAGGCGTCACAGGAACCGCATCTACGCCATTGCCCGCACTTAATTTATTGTCGGAGGCCGGATATCCATATGTGGGCACCATATCCANNAAGGGGGTTTTTTTGCTGCTCACTGTAAAGCTGGTAATCCGTATAAGTCAGTCCATGACCGATCAGGAATACATATTGGGGCTTCATAGCAAAGTCAGTGCGGGCATACCTTAGAAAATTCTGAATGGAGAGCGGATGCTTTTTAATCCCGAAGGCGAACTGGTCCACCAATTCATTGATATCATATATCTGGGCATCGTAGCTCCCACCCGCAGCCGAACTGCGGTAGTTTTTATAATCGAGGATGGCATTGACACCGCCTGTGCCCGTGTATAATATCGGGTTGCTGATGATTAGGTAACTGCCCTGGTTGGCCGAATGGGTAAAGTTTACAAAATTCTTTGTGGTCAGGCTGGTGATCGTCGTAACCGTCGAAGGATCCTCGTTCACCAGGNNTCCAGGACAAATTTCCTGGCAGACGTCGATCCGGGCAGCAGGAATGACAAAATATTTCCGGCGCCTACGATGGCACTATACCTTGCCCCCGAGGTCAGATCATAAAGGATCGGCGTAGCACTGCCCGATACATTAAAACCGCTGATCTTGAGGAAATATCCGGCGCCCTTAGCTGCCAATTCAAAATAATAACTGGACTGGCCGCCGAAATTGAACTGCCGGGGATAGGTGAATTCATAAAAGGATGCCCGCATCCTGTCCGTACCTGTGCCGCTGTTATTAGTAAACTGGACGGACGCCGTTCCCCCGGCAATCGAACCGATAGGAACCGTAACGGTACCCTTAAGATCGTAAAAACTATCCATCTCGGAGTCCACCATGATGGTATTATTCACGGAGACCTGCACCCTTCTTAAATCATCGGCACATCCTGCCATTCCATAGCTCAGGGTGGCATTGGGGCGGCCGGAATAAACGAACAAATTGGATTGGTTGTCGACCAGGGGGTTACCCGGGTAAATATCCGTTGAAGACCACCATTCCCCGATATCGTAAGAAGAAGAATAAATATATTCCCCCACATCCTCAGCAAAGCCGGGGTTAATACCACCCGTCCTGAAAAAGGTGCCGGTCTTATTCATAAAATAGGGCTCTACCGGTAAGGTAGTGGCTGTAGTGTCATTGGTCGCATTGGCAAAATGGAAAGGTGTGACGGTCGTATTGACCGTTAAAAAATAAAAGACGGTATCCGATTCCAGGCTCCATTTCTGAGTATGCTGATAAGCCGGTGAATAGTAAAGCGGTTTATCGGGGACTCCGTCGTTCATATGTCCCCAGAATTCGATATAATCGCTGCTGCCCAGGGGACCGCCCGGCACGGACGTATACAGCGGAACTTCCTGGCCATTCCTGAATAGCTGAAAACTCTGCGCGGACGCGCTACCCAGGCCAGCCGCCGCAAGCACGCTTTGCGGGATGCGGCAAAGCCCGTCGGCAGCTACTTTGAATTTGTAATAGGTCTTACTAAAATCGATCCACTCATTATTATAGTTCTGGGCATGAAGGCCGATTCCAACCAGTAAGAGAAGTATAGCAAAAAGTCTCTTCATAATTTTCGGTTTCTGTTATCGTTCAGATAAGGTTTTGTGCTACTTTTTCTTTTTTCTTTTCAGGTCGATCCTTATGGAAAAGACATTGGTATACAATGGGCTCGACTGGTTTGCCAGGTTGGTAAATGCATAATCGATTTGCACATCTCCGATCCGGAAACCGGCCCCGAAACTGGGCTGATAGATCCAGATCTTTCGCTGGTTGGTCGTATCCTTATCATCCAATGACTGCTGAAAATTGTTCACGCCGGCCCTGACAAAAAAGACGTCCTTAAATGACAATTCCAGGCCGAGCCTGGGGTCGATGCTTACCAGCCTGGAACTCACGACTTCATTGCGCTGCCCGTCGAAAGAAAGGCCCATATCGAGCTCTGTGAGCAAATTGACTTTTTTGCCGATCCGGAAATTATACGACCCTCCCAGTATCAACTGGGGGGCGGTCAACTCGATGGATTTAGTGGGGATCTCGTTGCCGGTCAGGGAAAAGACATTCTTCATTTCGTTGTCCAAATTGAAAGACCAGGCATTGAAAGTGGTCGTGACATCCCTGGCGACAATACCTGCCTTCCAGCGATTGCCGATAATCTGGGCGGCCGCATCGAATCCGAATCCCCAGGATGAGGCAAAGCTTCCCGCTATCTGGTGGATGATCTTGGCATTAACGCCGAAATTAATAACTGTATTCTTCTTCAGGTCCACCTGCTGGGCAAGGGATAGCAAAAGCGCATAGTCGGCAGATGAAAAACTGGTAATATTACTGTAGTTGATGCTGCCATCGGCCTGCACCAAGTTGACCGTATTGGGAATATCGTCTACCGCAAAGCGCAAGAGGGTCACTCCCAGCGTTCTTTTGTTATCTTTCAAAGGCAATACCAGGTTGGCAAAATCATATTTTCCGATACCCGCATAATATTCGGCATGCATGATGTT
>PLXD01000595.1 GCA_003151295.1 Chitinophagaceae bacterium
GCTACCACTATCCTGGCGATATTGATCCTGTTCCTCCTGATCGTTTCTTTTGTGGTATCGGGATCAGAAGTCGCGTTTTTTTCGCTCACCTACCGGGATATCAATATCCTGAAAACAAAACAGGATACTTCCTGGAAACGGATCGTCACCCTGCTCGAGGAACCCAGGGCCTTACTGGCTTCCCTGCTGATCGCGAATACTATCATTAACGTTGCCATCATCATTCTCTCCAATTTTCTCATCGATCAGCTGGTTCTTTTAAAGCAGAGCTTCTGGCTGTTCGAATTGATCGTAAAAGTGATCCTGGTCGCTTTTGTATTGATCCTTTTCGGCGAAGTAATGCCTAAGGTATGGGCTTCGCAGAACAACCTGCAGTTCGCCTATTATACTTCCGGTATCATAGAGATCATCCATCTCCTCTTCCGGAGGGTCAGTCTCTGGGCCGTTCGACAATCGCAAGGACTGGAACATTTCTTCGGAAGCCGGAAATCTGCCTTCAGCCTCGAAAAGCTCGATCATGAGATCGATCGTTCAACGGATAATGAAGCTTCCGTAGAAGAAAAGAATATCCTGAAAGGGATTATCAAGTTCGGCAGCATCACCGTGAAGCAGATCATGAAGACCAGACTGGATGTTAACGGTATTGAATATGGACTGTCTTTCGCCGGGTTGAAGCAAAAAGTGGAAGAATTGCATTATTCACGTCTGCCGGTATACAAGAACAGTCTCGACGAACTGTCGGGAATGATCCATAGCAAGGATCTGATCCCTTACCTGAACGAATCGGATGATTTTGACTGGCATTCCCTGCTGCGCACTCCTTATTTTGTACATGAACATAAGCTGATAGAAGACCTGCTGCAGGAGTTTCAAAGCAAGCGTATTCATTTTGCAGTCGTCGTTGACGAATTCGGGGGTACCAGCGGCATCGTGACATTTGAAGATATACTCGAAGAGATCATCGGGGATATCAAGGACGAATTCGACGAGGAAGAAAGCGTCAATAAACAGTTGGATGACGGAAGCTATGTTTTTGAAGGCAGGACGATGATCAACGATGTATGCAAGACCATGAATTTATCGGTGGATACTTTTGACAAGGTCAGGGGGGGGAGCGATTCGCTCGCGGGACTGATTCTCGAACTGGCAAGGGAGATCCCGGAAGTAAATGATGTAATCCCATGCGGCGATTTTGAATTCACGATCCTCGAAGCCGATAGCAGCCGCGTTAAGAAAGTAAAAGTGGCTATCAGGATGGGTACGGGCAGCTAGGCGCGGGACCGGAAAATTTTGCATATCATTAAAAATGAACCATACGTGTTGAATAAGATCCCTTTATTTAAAAGACTCTTTAAAAGACCGTGCCTTTTTTTCCTGCTGACCTGCCTGCTCTTCTCCTGCAACAGTAACTACACCCCCAAGCCCAGGGGCTATTTCCGGATCAGCTTCCCGGAGCATCAATACCGGACCTTTGACGAGCCCGGCTACCCGTATAGTTTTGAATATCCCGTTTATGCGAATATCCTGAAAGACACCTCTTTTTTCGAGGACAAGCCCCCCAATCCCTGGTGGATAAATATCGATTTCCCGCGATTCAATGCCCGTATTTATGTTAGCTACCGGGCGATAGGCCCTGATAGTTTCGATAAATTAAGAGAGGATGCCTATAAATTGACCTTTAAACATACTTATAAGGCCAGCTCCATCGACGATTCCCTGATCCGGACACCCAATGGGATCTTGGGCATTTTCTTTAATGTGGGCGGAAATGCCGCTACGGCCAAACAATTCTTTGTCACCGATTCGGTAAAAAATTTTTTGCGCGGGGCCCTATATTTTGACTCCACCCCCAATGCGGATTCACTGGGAATCGTTAACAGTTTCCTGCAGGAGGATATGAAATACCTGATCAATACTTTCAGGTGGAAGAAGTAACTTTATGATCAAATAAAAAATAAGAAACTTGATAGCAATAGATAATATCCTGGTAAGCGACCTGGTGGTGGAGGAGCAGTTCGTCTGCGATCTGAATAAATGCAAGGGCGGCTGTTGCGAGGACGGAGATGCCGGGGCTCCTCTCGAAAGAGAGGAAATGGACAAGCTCAAAGAGATCTACCAAGTAGTGAGGCCTTATCTTACGGAAGCGGGCGTTAAGGAAATCGACAGCCGGGGCCCTTATAATTATGACCGGGAATTCGGATGGGTCACCCCCACTATTCAGGGTAAAATGTGCGCATATGGTTTCAGGGACGGTAATGGGGTCATCAAATGCGGTATCGAGCAAGCCTGGAATGACGGTAAAACAGACTGGAAAAAACCGATTAGCTGTCACCTATATCCCATTAAGCTTAGCAAGAGCGGGGAACAAGAAATGGTGAATTACGAGCCCAGGGAAAAACTTTGTAAGCCTGCCTGTGTGCTGGGGAAAAAATTAAAGGTGCCCGTCTATGTATTCCTGAAAGACGCATTGATCCGGAAATACGGCGAAGATTTTTACGGGGCATTGGAAAAGATCGGGAAAATGAAGGCCGTTAAAGCCGGGAAATAGTCAAAACCGAAAAGGAAATAATCAAAACCGAAAATAAGAAGGCGGTAAAGCCTTGAAATAAAGTATTCATTTTACATCCTATAGCATGACAGAAACAGCTGCTTCCTTTATTGCCAGGAGTACGGTCAAGGCCGCCGACATTGATCACCGCAAAAAGATCAATTTCAATATCGGGAAGTATGATACTGCCGTGCCGCAGGGTAAAGAGCAATTCGGGGAGCTGAACCTGGCCAGGGAACGGGCAAAGAATATAAAATGGAGGGCGATTGAGACCTTGGATACCCAACTGGAAGATTTCGAAGCGACTTTTAAGCAACGTGGGGGCAAAGTGATCTGGGCTGAAACGGCCGGACAGGCGCTGGAAGAGATCCTGGCAATCTGCCGGGAGAAAAATTGCCGGACCCTTGTGAAGAGCAAGAGTATGGTAACGGAAGAGATCAAACTGAATGAATTTCTTGAAGAGCGGGGTATCGAGAGCGTGGAGACCGATCTCGGGGAATATATACAGCAACTGGATGGGGAGCCACCCTATCATATCGTAACACCGGCTATGCATAAGAGTAAGGAGGATGTGGCGAAATTATTTTATGAGAAGCTGCATACAAAGCCCGGCCTCAACCCCAGCCAACTCACCCAGGTGGCCAGGGAGAAATTGAGGGATAAATATATCCGGGCGGAAATAGGTATTACCGGCGCTAATTTTATAATCCCGGAGATCGGCGGTATCGCCTTGACGGAGAACGAGGGAAATGCACGTCTTACCTGTGCTTTCCCGAAGACCCATATCGTGATCGTCGGGATCGAAAAAGTGATTCCCTCTTTAACGGATCTGGCATTATTCTGGCCCCTTTTGTCGACGTATGGGACCGGGCAAAGGGTGACGGTCTATAATAGTGTCGTCACTGGCCCCAGACAGGCGGGGGAGAGCGATGGTCCGGACGAGATGTATGTGATCCTGCTGGATAACGGAAGGACCAATATCCTTGCCAACGAGAAAATGAGGGAAAGCCTGTATTGCATTCGTTGCGGCGCCTGTCTCAACGCCTGTCCGATCTACAAAAATATCGGCGGCCATAGTTATGGCGCCACCTATAGCGGCCCCATCGGATCGGTGATTACTCCGCATTTACAGGGGATGAAAGAGTGGAAGCACCTAAGCTATGCCTCTTCCCTTTGTGGTAATTGCACGGAAGTATGCGCCGTAAAGATCAACCTCCATGAGCTATTGCTGGAGAACCGTTATGAATCTGTCGCCCAGGGGGAATCGGCCTTGCCGGAGAGGATCGCCTGGAAACTGTGGAGGCGGGCAAGCCTGAACCGGGGATTGATGAACCTGGGTAACCGGAAGAGTAAGAACTGGCTGGTGAATAAATTATTTACCGGCTGGACCGCCCACCGCAGTGCGCTGGACTTTTCTCAGAAAACCTTTAACGAGCTCTGGAAAGAGAAAAAAGGTTTGTAAAGGATACTTATCCATGCTATTATATAGTCCACATAGTACGCCCCGGCTTCAATATGTGATCGGGTTTATCAGTAAGGAATTATTTGATGAGCCGATCGTCATCACCACCGATAAAGAAGCATTCCTCCAGGCAGAAGGATTCCGTTTGAACTATTCGGATGCCGAGTTCAGCGAGGAAGATTTCTATATCCGTCGCACACTCCTGCTTTTCGAAAAGGATATCCGGCCTAAGGAGATCGATTGTTTCGAGTTGAATTATTATAAGGTTTTCTTTGAAACCGCCGGGGATCTGCCTTTCGATATATTTGCCGCTTCTTTTTATTTGCTCAGCCGGTATGAAGAATACCTTCTGCATGAGAAGGATGAATACCCCCGATACCTGCATACCCAATCGCTGGCCTACCGGGAAAGATTTCTGAATATGCCCCTGATCAACATATGGTTGCAGGAGTTAAAGAAAGCCCTGGTTAAGAAATTCCCCGGAATGGTCTTTCGGCACCCTTCCTTTAAATTCATTCCTACCTATGATATAGACATGGCTTATTCCTACCTGCATAAGGGTTGGAAAAGGAATATTGGTGGATTCCTCAGGTCAGTGGGGAGTGGTCAGTGGTCAGCGGCATTGGAAAGGATCAGGGTGTTGCGGGGGAAGCAAAGGGACCCCTTCGACGCTTTTGAATGGCTCGATTCGTTGCATTTATACTGCCGGATGAAAGCCTATTATTTCTTCCTGGTTGCAGGGGAAAAGAGTCTGTATGATAAGAATATCAGTCCCGCGAAAAAGCCCATGGTGGAGTTGATCCGGTATCACGCGGCGGGCTACCGGGTTGGAGTGCATCCGTCCTGGCAAAGCGGGGATGATGAAGCATTATTGGCTACGGAGATAGACTGTATGGCATCCATTACGGACAAAAAAACAGTGATGAGCCGGCAGCATTATATACGATTTACTTTACCGGAGACCTATCGCCGGTTGATACAATATGGGATCGGTGAGGATTTCTCCATGGGTTACGGGAGTATAAACGGTTTCCGTGCATCGGTCGCTTCTTCTTTCTATTGGTATGACCTGGAAAAGGAAGAGCAGACTTCCTTACGACTCTTTCCTTTCTGTTTTATGGATGCAACTGCCTATTATGAGCAAAAGTATACACACAGCCAGGCCATGACGGAGCTGATGCAGTATTATCACCTGATCAGAAAGGTCAATGGCCTGATGGTGACCATCTGGCATAATTCGTTCCTGGGCTCCGATCCGGTCTTCGATGGATGGAAGAAGCTGTATGAGATTTTCTTAAAGGAAGAAGTATACTGGGATGTCTGAAAGGGCGGACCCCTTCGCTCACAATCGAGCAGCGCGAAGATTCTTTCAACCGTTTTAATGTCATCCACACGTGATACGGTTGTTGCGGAGCCACCTCCGCAAGATCCATCCATACGTTCCTGCCCCACATGAAATGCCCGTGGATCGTAAACGAGCGAAGCGAAGGCAACTGAGGATCGAGCGAAGCTCGGAACGAAAGCTGCGGGCGTAGCCCAACGAGAAGGAGCAAGGAACAACGCTCCGACGAAGTTCCAGTGGCGAAGCAATAACTGCTAACGCGTGTGGGGCGTTGCAGATCTTGATTCATGGCTCTACGACATTTAGAGCAGCTGACCATTACCTAGTGCCTAAAATGCCTCATCCCGGTGATCACCATCGGCAACTTATTTTGCACACAATATTCGATGGAATCCTTGTCCCGGATGGAACCGCCGGGTTGAATAAAGGCTGCCACCCCTGCCGCATGGGCGATCTGCACACAGTCATTGAATGGAAAGAATGCATCGGAAGCCAGTATGGCCCCTTCCAGGTCGAAATTGAATTGCCTGGCTTTTTCGATGGCCTGGCGCAGGGAGTCGATCCGGCTGGTCTGGCCGCATCCTTTTCCAATGAGTTGGCCATTTTTTACGAGGGCTATTGCAT
The DNA here is from genome assembly GCA_003151295.1 of Chitinophagaceae bacterium. Taxonomy (GTDB): domain Bacteria; phylum Bacteroidota; class Bacteroidia; order Chitinophagales; family Chitinophagaceae; genus Puia. Next base: position 5,977 of record PLXD01000595.1, read on the forward strand.
TAGACTTTAAATGTTTGCAAACGAGATTGGCAAAAATGAGGTCTTGTTTTTCCGACGGGCTGCTCTCCCTTCCCCCGGCTTCTTTCCAGTCCGTATAATTCCCTTCGTCCTGTTGCTGAACCAACACGCCGTTTAGGAGGGATTTGTATTGTTTGGCAGGCAACGGGGTATTCTTTTGTTGCAAGAGGATACGATTCTTCTTCGACCGCAGGATGGCAAGTGCGTCTTCCTCAAAAGAAGGCGCGATCAACACTTCGAAGAAGATTTCATGAATGGCTTCCGCCGTAGCCTTGTCAACAGGGGTGTTACAGGCCAGCACTCCCCCGAAAGCGCTCTCCGGATCCCCCGCCAGCGCAGCGTCCCAGGCTTCTTTCAGGGTCTTTCTTTTGGCGATCCCACACACATTGGTGTGTTTAATAATGGCGAACACCACCGAAGAATCAGCGGGCCTTCTCTCTCCTTTAAACTCACTCATCAATTGGACGGCTGCATCCACGTCCACCAGGTTATTATAGGACAATTCCTTTCCATTCTGTTGCTCGAATAAGGAGCCCAGCTCGCCATAGAAACTAGCCGATTGATGAGGGTTTTCGCCATACCGGAGGGCTTTCGGCCCCGGAGCAGATACGAGGAAATATTCAGGGTCGGCAGGATTGAAATATTGGGCGATCGCGACATCGTAATGAGCGCAGACCTCGAATGCCTTTGCCGCCAGGGCACGGCGTTGATCCAGCGTGGTCTCTCCTTTTTGCTCATCCAGCAATTGTTCCAGCCAGGGATACTCCTTTTTGGAGGCGATGACTACCACATGCTTATGATTCTTGGCAGCTCCGCGAATCATCGAAGGCCCCCCCACATCGATCTTTTCAACAATGGCCTGGTCGTCACTGGTGCTCGCGACCGTCTCTTCGAAGGGATAAAGATCGACGATCACCAGGTCTAATTCCGGGATATTATATTGAGCCATTTCTTTTATATCCGTCTCATGGTCCCTTCTTCCCAGGATACCCCCGAATACGGATGGATGCAACGTTTTTACACGTCCGCCCAGAATGGAAGGATAGGTGGTCAGCGATTCTACCGGTATACAGGGCAGGCCCTGTGACTCAATGAATTTTTGAGTGCCTCCCGTCGAATAAAGCGTTACGCCCAGCGCGTTTAACTTTTTTACAATATCTTCCAGTCCATCTTTATAAAATACAGAAATCAGCGCCGATTTGATCTTTTTGTTCATGGTGGGGTGGGTTGATAAAAGAAGCCGCAAAGCTACGGCAATCCTGTTTTATTACAAAGNNAAAATATGAGGAAATTCAGGAAATAAATGAGAAAATCGGAAAAAAAGGGAAAATTAGAATGTAAGCAGGGGATAAGGGAGCACAGGCCGGCGCCGGAACGAAATAACAGGGTTGGAATAAAAAAAGAGCAACATCATACAAACCCACCCGGAAAGAAAAATAAGGATAAGGTGTTAATGGTTATGTATGGTGTTGCTCTTATATAACTTACAAAATGGACCGATCTGCTAAGTATTTCCCCGGCTTATTTGCTAACGATCCGGGGATAAACTTTTTTTTTACCTACCGATTGACCCATTGGAATATCAGATATTAAAAACGGGACCAACGACCTGCTTCACTAATGTCAGACAAAATTGCCAATCCCGTACTTTTTTAGTCGTTTTTAAATGACCATTTTTTTTCAGTGTTTATACGGGTCTTTTGTACCCATTTTTACACGGGTAATTTTTTGTGTATTTAAACGGTTTTTTTACCCGTATAAACACGGTTTTTTTGGAAGGTTTTCACCCTGAGTACCTGAATTCCTTCTGTTTATAAATAAAACTAATCTGTAATTGATTGATTTGCATTTAATTGTGGTGGATAAGCTGGCTTCTTGAAGGATACTTTTAACAGAGCAACCAATTCTTCAAATTTTAAAACTTTAAAGCTATGCGCACAATTGAAAAAAAATCACTAAAGGTCGGTAAGTACGTAAATAACAATCATGTGGATACAGTTATTAGAACTTACAAGCAAGAAAGATGGGTGAATAATTCCAAACATATCGGTAAGGAAGACTCCATGAGCTCCTGGTATAGTGTGGAAGAACTGGAAGAATTCCTGGATACGGTAAAGATGAACGGTGGCGATGGCATCCGTTTCTACTTCGGTGCCTATCCAACGGATTTTGCCCTGAAACCCGAATATGCAGGCCGTCAAACCATCGTCCTCGTTGCTACCCGCAGCAAGGAAGTGGATAATAAGACGGTTAACAAGGATCTTTATACCAACACGGAAGGAACGCCACAGATCCTTGCCTATAACCTGGGCGCCTTATGCCCTCCCATATGCCCTCCTCCCGGCGGCGGCGGACCCAATGGCAAGAACAAATCCTTCGACATCGGCATGGCCATCGTCGATAACGCGGATAAAGGCCTTACCCTGGTTTAATGTAAGCAAGTTTCTGGTAAACCTTTAAATAGCGATTTCTTACGCTGCTATGGAAAGGTCTGTAAAAGACTTTAAGAGGCTGGGTGCAAGGCGCCCGGCCTTTTTCTTATTTAGTGACTTATTTAGCGCCGGTATCTTTGAGGATGACCAAAATTCCCTTTACTTTGGCGCTACATGTTTTTTTACTATTTCGTTTTTTTTATTCAGATCAGCCTGCTGGCTTCCCTAACCACTTATTTTTGGGAGAAGCAGGATCTCTACCTCAGGTTGTTCCCGCTATTTTTGCTAGTGACCGATGTGGTGGAGATCCTGTGTAGCTACCTGGCCTTACATGGCGGTACAACGGTGATTATCTATAATTTTTTTGAGATTTTCGAGTTTTGTTTTTACTTCTTCGCCCTCATGCGGATCCTCCAGAACAAAAGTGCAAAGAAGATCGTCCTGGTGTTCTCCATCCTGTACCTGTTTTTTGCTTTATACAATGTTTTATTCGGCCAGAAAAGCATGTTTAATTCAATGTCCTATTCCGTAGGCGCCTTACTGATCGTCGCCTTCTGTATCTATTATTTTTTAGAGCTTTTTCAACTACCGCATTCCGTCAATTTGCTCAGGCAACCGGCTTTTTGGATCTGCTCGGGGCTGCTGTTCTTCTATACCTGTACCTTCCCGATCTTTGGCCTGGCAAATTTTTACGGTAAAGCTCCTCGCGTAATTATCAATCATGTAGGGGCAATAATAAATATCATCAATGTTTTCTTATATTCATCTTTCACTATCGCCTTTCTATGCGGGATCAAAACCAGGAAATCTACTTCGTAATCCTAACAGGCGCTGTTTTGGCGCTTTTGCTGGTAGGGTTCATAGTGACTATCCTGTTCCTTTATCAACGGAAACAGCACCGGCAGGAGCAGCAATTGACCCTGCTGAAGGTTCAATTCGACGGGGAATTGCTTCGCTCGCAATTGGAAATACAGGAAAGTACTTTCAAAACGATCGCCCAGGAATTGCACGATAATATCGGCCAGATGCTTTCCGTCACCAAATTATCCCTTTCGATACTGCCCCTGGAAAAAGACCATCCCGCCTATGAAAGTGTGGATACCTGCCGGCAAATGCTCAATAAGGTTATCTTTGACCTGTCAGGGCTGACCAAGAGTATGCACACCGACCGGATCGCCCAGATCGGCCTGGTCGAAGCCATCCGCTTTGAATCGGATGCCCTGCGCAAGGCCGGCCTGCTGAAGCTGGACTTTTCCCTTATAGGGGAAGAACGCTTCCTGGACGACCAAAAAGCCATCTTCCTATTCAGGATGTTCCAGGAGATGATCAATAATATTTTGAAGCATTCCAAGGCAACGCATGTAAATATTTCAATAATTTACACGGAGGATGATAAATTTGTTCTGAAAGTGGAGGATAATGGCATCGGATTCGATGTGAACAGGAAGAGGGAACAGGTATCTTCCTCCAGCGGAATAGGATTGAAGAGCATGATGAACAGGGCCCGGCTGATTT